>CAZPCR010000004.1:0-33967 GCA_964585035.1 uncultured Anaerolineaceae bacterium | reverse complement strand
AGCGGTCCAGCTATATCAGTACCCTGATCAAAAGAAACTTGTTGATTGCCTTGTAGCGAGGCAAGGTTAGTCTCGCCCCAGGAATTCTGAGATGTCGTAATCAGTGGCGTATCCGTAATATTTTGAGGCGCCGATTTACTGATAGTCAAACTTCGCGCCTGTGGCATTATGGTGACTGCCGTCATGTGTTGTGTAATTGGTGCGGAAGTATTATAGGATGAAGATATGGCATTCAGGGGCTGTTGACTCGTGAGATCAATAACCACATCGTTTTCCAGCGTGATGCCCCAATCGGATTTTAGATAATCGGCCAATGGATCGGGATTAGTACCAATTTTTGTAAATGGGGTCGGATCTTCCAATATGACCATGGATCCGCCTTTATCTACATACGCTTTTAATAAAGCCACTTCCTGATCGAGGAGCGGATTCATCGGCCCTGCCACTATAATGGCTTTGGCGTCATCCGGGATCTTGTTTTCCGAAGCCAGGTTCAATGTTTTTACGGTATAGTTTTTACTTTCAAGCGTTGACCGCGCGCGCGAAAGGGCGTTGGTATCTGTGCCGTTAATGTCAGGTTCGCCATGACCGGTTAGGAAATAGACAACACGTTGTTGCGGACTGATCAAGAGTATTAGGGCCTGATCAATATCGTTTTCGCTCGCAGAAGCCGCAGTTTGGGATGATTTACCCATCGTTAATACAATTTTGCCGTCTCCCGTAATGCCGTATTGACGTGCCAGGAGGGGATCGGCGTTTGGGTCTACAAAACGAAAATCAAACTTGCCCTTGCTGTTTGATTTGTAATTGGTTAACAATTGTGAGGCGGTAGTAGTTGGAATATTCGTTGTGAAGAAACCAATTGCTGTTACCTTATCTGGGAGGGAAGCAAGAGCTTGAATTGTTTGAGGAGCGAGGGTATTTTGTTTGTCTTCTGTGAAATCAATACGGCTTGGGTTTTGATATACAAGTAAATTAATAACAAAAAGGATGCCTAAAAATGCCAAGGACATAATTAAGGTGTTTGATCCATAATGGACCTGGCGACCGGTGAAGAAGCGGCGGACACCGTTGGGGTTAAGGATCCCGTAAATTGCCAGACCTAATATAATGACCGCGGCGCTGATAGCGATCCAATTAGTGATAGATTCGGGAGTTGCCGGTGAATATATCTTTAGGGCAACCGCTCCCTGAACAATTGCCAGCAATCCGGTGGCGATGCAACCCAAGCCGGCAACTATCAACCCGATGAATGCATACCGGGCAGCGGGTATCTTTTTCTTAGCCATTTAACTCCACCTCCGCGCTTCAACTGCTGCAGTTCCAGTAAATAAACCAAGGGCGATAAGGCTTAGATAGTAAACAACATCTGAGAGGTTTATTACCCCGGAATTCATCGAATTAAAATGCGCAGTCATATCGAGATAGCTAAAAATATCGGCACCAGTACTGATTACCTGTGCTGGAATTCCAATCAGCCACCACAATAAAATAAATACTCCTAATGTAATAAAGAAAGCTGCGATTTGGTTGGTAAAAAGCGATGAAGCACCCACCCCCAGAGCAATAAAAGTCGCGGATAAAAGAATTAAACCGAGATAGGCAGACATCATTACTTTCTGGTCGATCCCGGGTGTCTCCAAGCTATTTAATATCAAGGGGAAAATCAATGTCACTGCAATTATTGTCAGCATGTAAAAGAACCCGCCTAACCACTTGCCTACGATCAGTTCCCAATCGCGAACCGGAGCCGTAAGTAGTAGCTCAATTGTACCCATCCGGTTTTCGTCCGCTACCAGTCGCATCGTCAGGGCTGGAATGGAAAGAAGGAGTAGAAATGAAAAAGGTCCGGTAATAATGTTAACTCCGGGTGCGGAAGATTGGCCACCGAGGCCGCCGCTGATGGCATTTTGATAGTAAAACTGGATGTTCAGGGCAAACAATATTCCAATGACCAGGAATATAACGAATGCTACTACGTAAGCAATTGGGCTTGTAAAAAAGCGATGATATTCTCTTCGAGCAATTGTGAAGGCGTTTCTCATCGATTACTTCTCCTTGCGGCGGGAATTGGAATCTTCGCGAGTCAATTCAAGGAATATCTCTTCAAGACTCATACCCACAGGTCGCATCTCAAGCAGGTCGTATTCTGCATTAATTACGGCTTTTGCAACTTCCGGGCGGACATCCTGCCCTGGTGCAAACTGGAATTCCACTGATCCGTCTGGCATAGCTTCCACCTTTTGCACGCCTTTTACTTTATGCAAAAGTTTGGGCAGTTCATCAGCTTCGCCGCGGACACGCAATGACACGCGTTCTGAGCCGACCAATCGTGCCTGTAAGTTTTGGGGAGTATCTTCTGCAATAATCTTTCCCTTATTGATGATCAATACCCGATCACAAATCTGCTGGGCTTCAGAAAGAATATGAGTAGATAATAAAACCGTCCTCTGTTTGCCCATTTCGCGGATCAGGTTTCGAACTTCAACCACTTGTCCGGGGTCCAACCCGATGGTTGGTTCATCCAGGATAAGAACTTCGGGATGATGGATAAGCGCCTGGCCAAGGCCGACCCTTTGGCGCATGCCCTTGGAGAGGTTGCCGATATAACTGTTCGCCCGGGATTCCAGCCCGATCATTTCCAGGGTCTCATCTGCACGATCACTTGAGTCCGGTATCTGGCGCAGATCAGCCATGAACTTCAGGTATTCAAAGGCGGTCATATCTGTATATAGCGGAACTGTCTCTGGCAGATAGCCTACCCTCTTCCGTACTTCTAGAGACTCCGTTATAACATCATAGCCGGCAACTATAGCGGTCCCATCTGTGGGGGGCATAAAGCCGGTAAGAATTCGTATGGTGGTGGTTTTCCCGGCACCGTTGGGGCCAAGGAAGCCTACTACCTCGCCTTGTTTTGCTTCGAAATTCAGGTTCGAGATGGCGCGGCGTTGGCCATAATCCTTCGTAAGACCCTCGACTCGAATCATGGATACTCCTTCAAGATAAAAAATCGCGAAACAAAAGGCACAGCGCAGATGGGCGCCAGTGCCCTATTTGTTACCGCTGATTACTATACAATAAGATGAAGAGCAGAGTCAAGTGGGTTGTTAAACTCTAATGAAACGCTAATTTATATGGTCTACAAATAAATCAGATTGCCTTCAACAATCATTTGTTGTAAACTTACAGAAACGCGGAGGTACGGTGACAGAATTGCTTTACCAATTGGATAGTTATTTAAAAGAATTCGATGGAGTAGTCACTAACTCCTACCCGGAAGAGAGTGCTATCTTGCTCGACCGTACCGTATTTTACCCGGGTGGCGGTGGACAGCCGAATGATCTTGGTACTTTGAATGGATATCCTGTAATAAGGGTCCGAAAGGCCGGCGATAAGGTCCTGCATATTATTGAAGGCGACCTGCCACCCATAGGCACAAAAGTGCATGGTGTGATCGATTGGGATCGCCGATATAAATTAATGCGGACGCACACCGCAATGCACGTACTGTGTGGAACTGTTTTCCGTGATTATGGAGCTCGTGTCACAGGTGGGGACATGGAGCCGTTAAAAGGCCGTATGGATTTTGAGTTTGAACGATTGGAAAGAGAATTGGTTTCTATTATCGAGGCCGCAGTTAATCGCGAGATCGAGACCGGCCATGAAATCAAGGTACAAATCCTGCCAAGAGAGGAAGCATTCCAAATACCGGATTTGATAAGAACGAAAATCAACTTGCTGCCAGAAGGTATTCTACAAGTTCGGACTGTGCAAATCGTAGGCCTCGACTTGCAAGCAGACGGTGGTACGCATGTTAAAAACACATTGGAGGTTGGCAAGATCCATGTGGCTGATTACAAAAGCAAAGGAGCCATAAACAAACGAATCTATATCGATGTGCAGGACAGTTAAGGTTAGGTCATTAGGTTAAAATCAACCCCGTTCCAATATCCGCATGGTTATTTGTGACTCCGGTAGCTTATCAATTACTTAATATTCACCAGGAAACGAATCCTATGACTTCGCCGCTTTAAGTGGATTATAGGCTAGTTCAGAAGTTGAGCAAAAGGGTATGTTCTCAATCCAGCGAGTGTCGAAGAAAATAGAGAAATTAACACGTCCGATTTTACATACGTGTCGGGTACTTTACATTAAGTTTATAAATTCTGATCAAATAGATATTATCCAGTCAATAGCTGATCAACAGCTGCTGTAAGTTCTCTCAAATTACTAACTTTCAATACATCACTGCATAATGGGGCGTATTTAGTCATGTCGCTATCACCGTGCCATAAGGTGGGTGGTTCAGGATTTAACCAAATTGTGCGAGCGGCTCGGCGCGCGAGAGCGGCAAACAAATCGAGTCGCGGGTCGTGGTAATTATTACGTCCATCGCCGACCAGTATCAAGGTGGTCTGGCTATTAAGTGTATCTAAATATTCACTGTTGAAATTATTAAGTGACCAGCCCAGATCGGTATTGTAATAACCGCTGGGCATTCTCCATAGGACCGTTTGAATGGCTTCGTCTGCATTTGAAACGGCAAAATCTTCAGAAATGTATTCGAGGTGGTCAATGAACGCGAATGCATGTGTTTTTCGAACCTGTCCTTGAAGAGCGAACAGGAATCCCAGCATTAGTTCGGAGCAGAAGCGCATGGAAGTGCTGATATCGCAGATGACAACGATCCTAGGTTTGCGTATGCGGTCGCGATGTTTGATTTCTATTGGCACACCTTGATATTTCAAATTGGCGCGGATCGTTGCTTTTGGGTCCATTTGTCCGTTCTTGGCGCGCTTCTGTCGCAAAGCGATGCGCGTACGCAGGACGGCAGCCAGACGCTTCACTTCATGTTGTAACAGGATTTTCTCTGTTTCGGATAGAGCGTGGAACGGTCGGTTCATCAAACTATCTACATTATCCGGTCGCTGTCGCTCGCTCAAATTCTCAGCGATCCGTTCGCCTGCATACTGGTTGATCTGCTCCTGCATACCCTGCATATTTTGTTGAATCATATTTTTGATCTGTTGGATCCGCTCACTGCTCATACCCATCTGTGCGAGCTGCTCCATCAACTCCTGCATGGCCTCACGAACCTGTGGAAATGCCAGCGCGCGCATCATTCGTTGCGCCATCCAGTTTTGATAATTAAGATTGTCAGCCTGGTCCAGCCCAATTATTTGTCCCAGCGCTTGAAGTTCAGTTCTTGATAGTTCTTCACCATTCATCAGCCTTTCCAGCTGTTGTCGGAGATTTTCGGAGAGCTGCCTCAACGCCTCGGCCATCATCTGCGCTTCTTCAGGTGTCATCTCATCTGACGGACTACCTCCCATCGCCGGCGGTTGGCCGGAACCAAAGAAGAGTGGAAATAATTTTTCAAATGTCGGAATGTCCTTAACTTCCTTGATGAGTGTTGCCCGCAACGATAATCGAAATAATTCACGGTCTTGAATCCCCAGTAAATCCACTGCGGAAAACGCTTCTGCGGACTCCGCCAACGATACGCGTACCCCGCTTGCGCGTAGTGCTGATATCAACTGTAATATTCGAGATTCCATAAATCGCCCTTTAACATATAAAGAGAGAAAATAAATCGCCGTATATTCAAATCGGATAGACTAAGGCTCATGGATAAGGTGATAAGAATTAAATAATCTGTAATTAATTACCTGAAAAGCGTTCAAAATCATTTGGGGTTTGACGCCGCGGATTAGTTTGTGGCGGCGGCGGTGCTAGTAATTGACGTCGAGTTTTTTTCAGATCGGCTTCGTGTTTTAATAGCACTGACAAAGTATCTTCAAGGGTATCTTTATCAAGGTTTTGTGAATTAAGGGTGACAAGCGCATTAGCCCAATCCAAAGTTTCACTGATGGACGGTGACTTACGCATATCGGTCTTCCTTAATCGCTGGACGAATTCCACGGCTTGCCGCGCCAGCTTTGGGTTTAGGTCAGGGACTTTTAGCCGGACTACCGCCAGCTCTTCCTCAAGAGAAGGATAATCAATGAATAAATATAGGCAACGCCGTTTGAGTGCTTCAGATAGTTCGCGTGTATTGTTGGAGGTTAGAACCACAAAAGGTTTGTGCTTAGCAGTCAATGTACCTAATTCAGGCACACTGACTTGAAAATCACTTAATACTTCCAATAAAAAAGCCTCGAATTCCGCATCAGCACGATCAATTTCATCTATTAATAATACAGTAGGTTCTTCGCTAAGAATTGCATGAAGAAGTGGACGCTGTAACAGGAAGCGATTAGAGAAGAACACGTCCTCCTCGCCGGCGAGGCGGTCCGCAGCTTCGGCAAGTGAATCGGCTTTCCCCAGCGTATCATTCAATTTATCACGAAGGAGCTGGGTGTAAAGCAGTTGCTTTGAGTATTCCCATTCATACAACGCTTTGGATTCATCCAAGCCCTCATAGCACTGTAACCGGATAAGTTCACGGTCCGTCGCGCCTGCAATCGCTTTTGCCAGTTCCGTTTTTCCTACGCCGGCAGGACCTTCCGTCAAGAGCGGTTTTCCTAATTTTTGGGCCAGATACACGATAGTTGTAATTTCATCTGTAGCAATATATTTTTGTGCGGAAAGAGAAGTCTTTAATGTAGCGGTGGTCTCAAAGATGTTTTTCATGTTTTACCTGTAACTTTATAAGAGCTGCCATTCGAGAATATTTAATAACTTCGTTCTCCAATCAGCACCTTTGTTGGTTGCTTCACAACCTTTGTTTGTATGAGGGTTGACTTTTCTGGAATTTTATCAAGTATACCCATATTGCACTTGAGCAAACTTAACATGAAATTAGAAAATCGACACCTTAATCCTAGACGATTATCAATAAATAGCGAATTAAAGGGAAATATGAAAGCTATGCTATCATTGGGCGGTCCATTAATATGAACGGATTCTAACTCAAAACCATGCGCCTCAAAGCTGACTTAACCCTGTTTGGCGTAGCCTTCATTTGGGGCACAGCCTTTATTACCCAGGGCATTGCCGGGCGATACCATATTGCCTATTTATTCAACGGCGTCTGTTTCATCCTGGCGTCTGTAATCCTGATCCCGTTCATTCCGCATAAATTGCGGATACAAAATGAGCAATGGAAATGGATACTGATCGCGGGTGGAATATTGTTTATCGCTACTGCGATGCAGCAGGTGGGCATTCTCTATACAAAAGTTGCAAATGCCGGGTTTCTTACAAGCTTATATGTTGTATTTACGCCTTTTTTACTCTGGATTGGCTTTCATGAAAAATCTCACTGGTTGGACGTGATGGCAGTAACGATGGCTGTAATAGGGGCGTTTTTGCTGTCAACGGCTGGAAAATTAGTGTTGGAGAAAGGTGATGCACTCGAGGCGATGGGCTCGATATTTTGGGCATTGCATTTCGTTATTCTGGGTAAGTTTACAACAAAATTCGAATCGATATCGTTCGCTTCCGGTCAATTCTTAATAAGTGGATTATTAAACCTCTTGGTTGGGTTAGTTGTTGAGAATATGCATATGTTGATCCCGCTCCCGGTATTGGGGGCAATCCTTTATCGAGCGACTCTTTCCATTGGCTTGGGGTATACCTTGCAAGTGTGGGGACAAAAGCACACGCCGCCAACAGACGCAGCGTTGATCCTTGGGCTGGAAGCCGTCTTTGCAGCGGCAGCAGGCTGGATTGTATTAGGCCAAGTCCTTCTACCATTACAAATTATTGGTTGTGTGATCATTTTTTCGGCGGTAATGCTTTCACAAGCAAAGGGCTGGGGTAAAATTGAGACGGTTGATCAGTAAATTGGTTCAATGGCTATTAGATCTTTCCGTAATATTATGAATCCGCTACATACATCCTGTGATAATTTTTAATCAATCCCGGATTCCAGCAGCAAGCCAACCTTGTCGGCTTATTTTGAAAAAGGGGATTATGTGAAATATCAAATAAGGCGCCCTCTTACCCCCCGAGAATTTGGAATCCTTGGCTTGATCGGGTTGCTGGCTGTTATTTTTAGCAGCATTTTGATCGGTGTCAATATTGCGACCAGCCGGGTTATCCAGGGCGGAGGAGGGTTCTTTATGGCCGCTGAAGGTGCCCGAGCTTTTCTTTTTGAACACACCGAGCCATACAGTCAAACAATCGCAAGTTTGACACAAAGGATTGTTTATGGGCGGGCGGCAAATAACGGCGAAAATCCTTACTTTCTGACAATACCTTTTTTTCTCCTTCCGTTTTATTATCCATTTGCAATCCTTTCAGATAATGCTATTGCCCGCGGTATTTGGATGTTTTTGAATGAGATAGCTCTTGTTGGAACCGCTTTATTGTGTTTGCAACTCATTGGATGGCGTCCCAGGCGACTCTTCCTGATTTTCTACTGCCTGATTTCTATTTTCAGCTATTATTCGATTGCGGCGTTGCTTGATGGCGCGCCAGTTATCCTGCTTGGGTTGCTTTATTTTGCTATTCTATTTACCTATTATGTCGGGAAGGATGAATTGACAGGTATGCTGTTGGTTCTTACATTGTTTGACTGGGAGGTTGGCTTGTTGTTCCTGGCCCTTGTTTTCTGGAAAATATTTAGTGAAAAGCGCTGGCGTATTTTATACGGATTTGGAATGACTTTCATTATCCTGATAGTATTATCCCTTTTAATATATCCTGGATGGATAGCTCCTGCTGTGATCGCAGCTTTTGCGAATATACGAGCTCAGTTTGGCATTACTTCAACGTCGGTATTTTTGCGTCTTTTCCCTGCATTTGGTCATGCTATAGCTCTGGCTATGACTTTACTTGGAATTATTATGCTTATCTTTGAAGGCACTGCCATGCAGCGATCCGATGAAAGGCGATTTATATGGGTCGCTTGTTTATCACTTGCTGTCACACCATTGATGGGGTTCCGCACTGAAATAGGTAACCTTGTAGTTTTGTTTCCCAGCCTGGCCCTCGTTTTTGCGGCCACTACGGAACGTTGGCGCGCGGGTTATTGGTTGACCGGCTTACTGCTTGCTATCGTTTTAATTGTTCCATGGGGTCTTTATATTCATTGGGGTTCTTTTCATGACCAGAGATATTATGATTATCTCTTTCTGTTCTGTCCATTATTCACCATTCTGGGCTTATATTGGACACGCTGGTGGTTCATTCACCCCCCGCGAACATGGCTTGAGTATATGCGATCGTCCAATTAAATGAACTGGCGGATTTCCATCGTTCTTGCTCTTCTTGGATCGGGTTTAGCGCTCGCTATTGCCCAATTTCAAGCCTTTCCGGGGTATTTGGATTCGGACTACTACTTTGCCGGTGGTGTGCAATTAGCGCAGGGTAAAGGGTTCACTGAACCGTACCTCTGGAATTATTTGGATGATCCGGAAGGTCTGCCGCATCCTTCCAATACTTATTGGATGCCTCTATCTTCCATAATTGCGGCTACAGGGATGTGGTTAACCAGGCAAACCACCTATCAAGCGGGCAGGCTGGGTTTCATTTTCCTTGCCGGTCTCGTCCCGGTTGTGGCTGCGGCTCTCGCATATAGTTTTAGTAAACGTCGAGAGCTTGCTTTGATTTCTGGATTACTGGCAGTTTTCTCGATTTATTACGTACCCTTCCTGCCGGTACCTGATAATTACGACCCTTACCTTATTCTAGGCGGGCTGTACTTTTTAACAATGGGATCACGCAAAAATATTTCTTACTTTATCCTGGGAATCATTGCAGGACTTTTATCGCTATCCCGCAGTGACGGACTTATGTGGTTCGGTTTAACATTGCTCATTATCTTTGTCCGATTTTTTCCTGAAAAACGCCTGGGAGCGGCCCTGATGCCTTTTTTGATTGCATCAAGTGGATTTATTTTGATCATGGGCCCCTGGTTTTGGCGAACTTATTCTATTTACGGCACACTGATTGCTCCCGGCGGTGGTCATTTGCTTTGGCTTACGAATTATGATGAGACATTTATTTATCCTGCAAACAAGTTAACCTTGCAGGCATGGTTATTATCAGGATGGGGTAATATATTTTCTGCCCGACTCGCTGCGTTGAAGTGGAACTTTCTCAATACCTTTGCTGCACAGGGTGGAATATTTTTGTCCCCTTTCATATTGATAGGACTATGGAGTTTTCGGAAAGACGAGCGCGTTCGTCTAGGTGTGCTTGCCTGGTTAGGTCTTTTAATCGTGATGACTTTGATTTTTCCCTATGCGGGCTCTCGTGGTGGATTTTTCCATTCAGGTGCTGCCTTGCAGTTACTTTGGTGGACATTAGCGCCATTGGGTCTCGAGACAGTTGTAACGAAGGCCCGTAGTCATAACTTGTTTACGCCCGACGCGTATAAAATATTTCGATCCGCATTGGTAGGTATCGCGGTATTAATGACAGCGGTGATCATTTCAATCCGGGTTTTTCCGGGATGGGGGGAAGGGGAGCAAGACTACCCTAGGATTGAGGCCTACCTTCAACAAAACGGCATTCAACCAGACGATATTGTAATGGTTCGAAATCCACCAGGTTATTATGTGATGACCACTCAGCCTGCAGTTGTTGTGCCTTATGGTGACGAAACAACAATGTATTCAGTTGCCACGCGCTACCGTGTAAAATACGTTATTCTTGAAGCGGCAGGTGCTGCTGGGCCAATCGAATCAATATACAATAACAAACAAAGCCAGCATTTCAGTTTCATGAGTGAGATTAATGGAACACGAATCTTCGAAGTCAAGCCGTAAATTACCTTCGCGGGATCTTGCTATTCTGTTCGCGACGATGAGCATCGGGGCTTGTATTTATTTGATATTTAGCACCGTGATTGGCGGTATCGGTTTTCCCCTCGATGATTCCTGGATCCACCTCACCTATGCGCGCAATTTAGCTGTTTACGGTCAATGGGCTTTCCAGCTTGGTCATCCATCTGCCGGTTCAACCGCACCTTTATGGACATTTTTACTCGCGCTGGGTTTCTGGCTTCACCTTGCACCTTATATATGGACATACTTGCTGGGTGGTCTAGCGCTTTTTGGCCTGAGTGTTGTAGCTGAACTAACCGCTCGTAAAATAGCGCCCGCATACCGGCCGCGCTATCCCTGGTTCGGAATATTCTTTGCATTGGAATGGCATTTATTGTGGGCAGCGATGTCAGGTATGGAGACTTTGCTGGATGCATTAATTATCTTTATCATAATTGCCGCACTGATAACGGGTTCGCGTCGCTATTTAATCCTGGGTTTATTAACCGGCTTGAGTATATGGATCCGTCCCGATGGATTGACTCTAATCGGTCCTGTCTTGTTAACGGTATTATTGGTTGAAGAAACGATCGCAGAAAAGAGTCGTGCGCTCGTAGCATATTTTATTGGTTTTGGTTCACTTTTTGTACCATATTTGTTGTTTAATCTTTGGCTTTCGGGCACTCCAATGCCGAATACTTTTTACGCGAAGCAAACAGAATACGCCTTGTGGCAGGCTCAACCATTGATCTATCGATTGTCTGTTTTGCTTGTTCAATTATTGACTGGACCCAGCCTGCTCCTTCTTCCGGGTGTTATTGGTTTCGTTATTATGGTAATTCGTCGCCGCGCTTGGCCCATGCTTGCCGGTTTCATTTGGTGTGTTGGATATCTTCTTCTTTACATTTTACGGTTGCCTGCCTACCAGCATGGTCGTTACCTGATGCCTGCCATGCCGGTATTCTTTTTATTTGGTTTGTTAGGAATTTTTGAATTTAAGAAGTCGTTCCTTTTTGGCTCTAAACATTGGGCGATCGATACTGCCTGGGGATTCAGTCTTACTCTTCTCACTATTTGTTTTGTTGTGCTAGGTGCCCGTTCCTATGGTGAGGATGTGGGATTGATTCAATCAGAGATGGTGGTTACCGCAAAATGGGTCGCGACCAATTTACCTCCAACTGCGATTGTGGCTGCACATGATATCGGTGCGTTGGGTTATTACGATAATCACGAACTTATCGATTTGGCAGGATTGGTATCGCCGGAAGTGATCCCGTTTATGCGTAATGAGCCTCAGTTAGCGAAGTATCTGGACCGACGAGGGGCTAATTATTTGATCGCATTCCCTGCTTTTTACCCTGAATTAACACAAAATTTAAAACCAATCTTCACAACCGGTGGAAAATTCGCCCCGGCAATCGGGGAGAAAAATATGGCTGTTTATCCATGGAGCGCAGGGATCCAACATTGAGCAATAAGAAAATGGGATTGTCGGGTCCTTAAGCTTTATTAAATCAATAGATGCCAATGTGCTATACTCAGATTATCTTGATGGTTGCCTCCCTGAATTGATGGTTCTGGAAGTTGTGGATGTCCGAAAAGTGTAGCTAAAATATGGGAAAATGCTAATTATGGACAGGCTTTCAGTAAAATGGAAAGTAAACCAATTTTGCAAGGTTGTCGTATTGATTGTTCTACGGAACATATTTTATTATGGCAAAAATGAATAAGATTACGCTCCTAATAATTGATGACCATCCGCTTTTCAGACAAGGTGTATCGGATGCCGTGTCACTTGAAACCGATATGAAAGTTCTTGGACAAGCTGCGAGCGGGGATGATGCTCTTCAATTGATACGCTCCTTGAATCCTGCCATAGTCTTGTTGGATGTCAATTTACCGGGTATGAACGGACAGCAGATCACGCATCAGGTTACCCAAGAAAAATTACCCGCCCGCATTATATTGATGACGGGCTATGACGATATCGAGCAGGCCTTGCACGCGGCTTTAGCAGGCGCAGCGGCTTATTGCTCGAAGGATGTTGAACCGAAAGGATTATTGCGGATTATCCGTGACGTGGCAGAAG
The DNA here is from genome assembly GCA_964585035.1 of uncultured Anaerolineaceae bacterium. Taxonomy (GTDB): domain Bacteria; phylum Chloroflexota; class Anaerolineae; order Anaerolineales; family Villigracilaceae; genus Fen-1038. Next base: position 21,163 of record CAZPCR010000004.1, on the reverse strand, counting down.
GTGGTTTTGTGTTTGGTTCAAATGTCATGAATGGCAGGGAACTTCAAACATGGATCGAAGAGCAGATCGAGGGTGCCCGGCATTCTTATAGCGAGCCTGGCAGTCCTTTTCATCCTTTGTCTGAACGGGAGATGGAAGTCCTGGAATGTGTTGTTAGAGGTATGAGCAATAAAGAAATAGCTGGTTTGCTTGGTATTAGCCATCAAACCGTGAAGAATCATGTTACTTCGATATTGAGGAAGTTTGGGGTAGAAGATCGTACACAAGCCGTCGTGTACGCACTAAAGCGCGGCTGGGTGCAATTAAATCACTCGAATGTTAAATCCGAGGAGTGACCGTCTATGGCCGTAGATAATGAGAAGGTGGTTCAAGAGGGTTTTGATGTCCAGGCAGAGTTGGCAGATACCCAAAGAGCTCTGCGAGAGGTCACTTTGATGATTGAGCAAAGCCAGAGTGAGCTATCGAAGCTAACCCAACGCAACGCTGCAATAACTTCGCATCTACAGCAAGCGCAAAGTCAAATTCAACAATCCTCTCCACAGGAAATAAAAATGGCGTATGACTCTGCTCTGGATGCCCAACAGCGGCTCTTCGTGATGCATGGTCAGTTGGAAAAACTCCAGAGCGATAAAATGCATCTCGAAAAATATAAAAAGCTTCTGGAGCGCGGTAATGCTCCCGTTGATCTCGCTAGCGGCGAGCCCACGGCCAGCGGCAAAGATCCCTTATCTAGTATCGAAATGATCGTCAATGCCCAGGAAGCCGAGCGCCAGCGACTTTCCCGCCAGATGCATGATGGTCCCGCCCAGGCGATGTCCAATTTCATTTTGCAGACCGAGATTGCGATGCGCCTGCTCGATGTAGACCCTGCGCAGGCCAAAGAAGAGCTGGGTAGTTTAAAGAATGCAGCTATGACAACTTTTCAAAAAGTCCGCAACTTTATTTTCGAGTTGCGTCCCATGATGCTGGATGACCTGGGTTTGATACCAACGATCAGAAAGTATATGGATGCATTTAAAGAACAGACGGGTATGGAAGTTAACCTGACGGTGACAGGGACGGAACGCCGCCTAGAACCTTATCTAGAAATAATGACTTTCCGTGCCATCCAGGAGTTGCTTGGGAATGCTGCCAGGCATAGTCAAGCCGCTAACATAAAGATGCATGTGGATATGGGAACTGAATACGTGCGCGTTAGTGTCGATGATAACGGCAAAGGCTTTGATCCGGTTGCGATCCGAAGTGGAAACAGCCTGGGTCTTAAATTAATTCAAGAGAGAACCGAGATGCTGGGTGGTTCGTTTGAAATTGACAGCTCTGTTGGTAAGGGCGCCCGGATCGTCTTCAGCGTACCGGCTCATATATAGAATCCTCCCTTGGGATCTTAAAAATAAAACACTCCCGGCAGGCACCCTGCCGGGAGTGTTTTATTTCACGGCTTTTACGATGGCGGCTACGTGTTCGGGGGTTGATCCGCAACAACCTCCGATGATTTGTACGCCAATCTCGATATATTTCTTTGCAAATTCAGCCATGGTTATTGGAGTAATGTCAAAGGTCGTCTGTGACCCAACAAGTCGAGGAATCCCCGCATTCGGTTTTGCCCATAACGGAATTCCAATTTCGGTAGCGGCGTACTCTTTAATGATCATTTCCATATTTTCAAGAGTTGTGCCGCAATTGGCGCCGACGGCCATCGCACCGTTTGCTTTATATTTCTTGATTACGTCCGCTGGTTTGATACCCATCATGGTGCGGATACCGCGATCGTAACTGAAAGAAACGACAATCGGCAAGTCCGTTGCCGAGCGGGCACCTTCGAATGCCGCATCGGCCTCTTCGAGTGCATACTGTGTTTCAATTACCAGGAGTTCAACACCGCCATCAGCAAGCGCGCCGGCCTGTTCTGCGAACGCGTCCCTGGCTTCTTCATAGGCGATAGGTCCGTAAGGTTTTAACAATTGGCCCAAGGGGCCTATTGAGCCGCCAACGATTATTCCCTCCCGTGATGTTGCCGCCTGCCGAGCCAAATCCGCAGCGCGTTTATTGAGCTCTACAATTTCCTTTCCATGCTTTGCGTCTTTCATGCGAAGACGCGTACCGCCAAAGGTACAAGTGAGGATAATATCCGAGCCCGCTGCGACAAAAGCTTTTTCGAGGTCGAGGATTTTTTCTGGATGATCGAAAACCCAATCCTCGGTATGCATCCCTGCAGCCAATCCGGCGCTTTGCAGGTTTGTGCCGGTGGCGCCATCAGTAACCAAGATTTCTCCGGAATTTAACCTTTCAACGAATTTGTTCAATCATTCTCTCCTTTTATTAACTTTGTGGGTCCCGAACTGGAATTGGATTTCGGTATCAAATTTGCAATATGGGGGAAGTGTTCTATCTTGTGTGGAAGGTTCATGGCTTGAATAAACTGATCTTGAAATTCAGGGTCGGTGGGGAGTTCGTAACGGGTGAGACGTGCCGCGACTTCCGCTGCCTCCAGTCGCTTATCGATATTGAGCAGAGCTATTCTTGCGCCATCGCCTGCAGAATTTCCAACTGCAAACACATTTTCCAAGGGACAATCAGGGATCATCCCGATCAGCATTGCATTCGTCTTGTCAATAAAGCTTCCGAAAGCGCCTGCCAGTAGAATTTTATCCGGGGTACTAAGCCCCATTTGATTTAGCAAGGTTCTAGCTGCTACGAACAGAGCGCCTTTCGCCAATTGGACTTGTCGAATATCTTTCTGGGTGATTGAAATCGCTATTCCGATTGATGTTTCTTCCGGATAAGCGATCACATATTCCAGACCGTTATCGCCCTGGCGTAGGCGAGCCGTAGCAGCCTGGGAACCAATTTTGCCACTTGCATCAAGAATTCCGACTCGAAACAATTCGGCAACTGCATCAATTATCGCCGACCCACAGATGCCTTTTGCCTTTCCCGTATTCCACCCTTCTCCTCCTATAATCCTCAATAGGGGCTCAAAAGTCTTGTCGTCAATTTGTAAATGTTCTATTGCCCCTGGAGCGGCGCGCATCCCATATTGGATGTGTGCGCCTTCCAACGTTGGGCCGGTTGGAGTGGAAGCGCAAATTAGCTTGGTTTTGTTTCCCAGCACCAATTCGGCGTTCGTACCGATATCTATGATGAGCCAGTTCTCCATTTGATTATAAGGTTCCTCTGCAAGAAGAACTCCTGTCGTGTCGGAACCTATGAAAGCGGCAATTGTCGACAAGACGTGAACATTTGCCGACTTGTTGATCTTTATACCAAGTTCGCGAGCCTTGATGTCTATCGAGTGAAACTGTGTCGGCACATAAGGAGCCGTTCCAAGGTAACGTGGAGAAAAGTTCAGGAATATATGATGCATGGTTGTGTTGCCAACCACGGTTAATTCCAGAATATCATCAATGGTAATACCAGCTTTTCCGGCGGCGGTTGCAAATAACTGGTTCAAAGTGTTGATGATTGCATTGTGCAATATTTCCAGGCCATCCGGGTTAGCAATTGTATATTGAATTCTCGACATTACGTCTTCGCCGTAAACGATCTGCGGATTCATATCGGACGCAGTAGCGACGATTTCGCCATTCTCCAGGTTGCAAAGATAAATAGCCACGGTCGTCGAGCCAATATCAACAGCGGCACCATATAATTCTTCTTTGAATCCTGGCTCGACTCTTATCACTTCTTTATCCTGCCATATGGATACGGTAACTCGCCATCTTGAATCGCGCAACGTACCACTTAGGGTCTTCATGCATTCATAATCAATTGTCAAGTCTTGAGCATGAGGTAACCCCGATTCGCCGTAACGAACCAGTTCGATAGATGTAGCAATCCCACTTGCCAGGCGCTCCCAATCAGCCTTCGGATTTGATAAGGTAGGAGGATTCATTTCCACGAGATAAATCCGAACAGCTGGCTTGATATCAATGCGGCGCTCTCGCGCTGACTTACGAACAATTTGTTTATTCCCCTGGCTTTCTTCAGGAATGCTGATCAAAATATCACCCTGGAGTTTTGCCTGACAAGCCAGACGAATTTGCCCCATTTGCAAACCATATGAGGCCAGTAGTTTTGGTCGATTAGAGAAGTATTCGGTTTCTTCGACCGCAAGCGGCGATAAATTCTCCCGGCTCGAGGTAATTCCGTACCTTTCGAATTTTCCTTCCTCGATAATCACTTTGCATTTACCGCATGTTGCATTCTCAGCACAAATAGACTCAATATCCACACCAAGGGAACGTGCCGCGGCACGCAGGCTAATACCTGTAGGAAATTGGCCGCGCCGGCCGGATGGCTGCAAAATTACCTGGTGCGTTTGGGTCATACTTTTATAGGTTGACTTTCTTTTTCCCGCAGTGCCTCGGCGCTTCGGAAATATTTAATGAACCGCATGGCGAAGTCATCGCGGCCAAGTAACAGATCACTCGAACGTATAGTTGAACCGAGTTTGATGGGATCGGTTATGGAGCATGTCGCACCGGCCTGGATCGCCATAGCAAGAAAGGTTTGGTTGACCGTTAAACGATCCGGTAAGCCAAAAGAGACATTGCTTGCCCCAAGATTGATATTCACTCCAAATTCCCTTGAGATCAGCTCTATCGTTTGGAGGGTGATCATAGCTGCTTTACTGTCAGAACCGACGGTCATGACGAGCGGGTCAATGATTACATCCTCGACTGGGATGCCAATCTGTACAGCGCGCTGAAGGATCTTGTCCGCCGCTGCAACGCGGTCTTCGGGAGTTTTTGGAATTCCGTTATCGTCTATCGTTAGCCCGATCACGGCCGCGCCTCGTTCTTTGACCATAGGCAATATACTTGAAAGTTGTTTCTCTTCTGCGTTGACAGAATTCACGAGCGGTTTACCGATCGTGGTCTTTAAACCCGCGGCAAGGATTTCAACTTTGCCAGAGTCGATGCAAAGTGGCACGTCAAAAGCTTGCGAAACCTCTGATATCACCTGTGAAATCATAGCGACTTCATCCATTCCTGGAACACCGACATTTATATCCAGGATGTCAGCTCCCCAGGCCAATTGGCGTTCAGCCAATTGGCGGACAAAATCAAGATTGCCCTCCTGCAAAGCCGCCGCGAGTTTTTTGCTGCCCGTGGGATTGATCTTCTCTCCGATAATGATAAAAGGCTTGTCAATCCCGATCGTTACTTCTTTCTTTCCGCTTTTCAAGATCGTTTGCATATTCTGCTCCAGTTTATGGTTTTCTGATCACGAGATTCTGGGTTGTGATGAGTTGACATTTATGATCAGGGATTTCGCAAAAACCTTAAAGCCGTTTCCGCCAGGATTGCCGTGCCAATGGGTAAGGCGCGCTCATCCAGATCGAGTCGCGGGTGATGGAGATAACGTTCATCCCCTTCAATTAATGTACCTAATGTAAACATTGCCCCGGGAGCAATTTGTGTGAATGAACCAAAGTCCTCAGCGCCCAATTCCTTCGGTATTGAAGTGACGTGTTCCTTGCCCAATAAATCTGAAGCCACAGTTTCGATCAAATTGGCTGCAATCGGATTATTAATCATCGGCGGGGCGCCAATCTCGAACCGCAACTCATAATTACCCCCGAGTGGTTTGGATATTTCGAACGCACGCCTTATTTCATCGTGGATCTGTTTCTGTACCTTGATGTCTGTAAAGCGAAGCGTACCTGAGATATCCACATGTGCTGGTATCACATTTTGGGTAAATCCACCGTTCAATGTGCCTATGCTCACTACCGCTGGATCAAACGGATGCAATCGTCGAGAGACTATTGTGTTGAGTGCAAACATTACATGTGCTGCGATATTGAAGGGATCAATGGTCTCGTTAGGTTTTGCACCATGACCACCTTTTCCGAAAATACTCCCATACCAGGAGTCGACACCGCCAGAGGAAGGTCCCGAACTTATATGAATATTTCCAACCGGCGTAGACGGGTCTACATGCAAGGCAATGACCATTTTTACGCCGTCCATGGCACCATCTTCTATCATGCGAGGCGCGCCACTTATCCCTTCCTCGTCACCGATTTCTTCGGAGGGCTGGAATAATAGGCGGACTTTTCCCGGGAACTTCTCTTTTGCCAATAGGATAGCAACGCCTAAAAGCATGGCTGTGTGAGAATCGTGGCCACAGGCATGCATTGTTCCGTCGTTTAGAGATTTGTATGGAACGTCATTCGTTTCGAGAATTGGTAATGCATCCATATCCGCACGAATGGCAAAACAACGGCCGTTTTCATCGCCTAAGTCAGCAACCACACCCGTCCGACCCACATTCCGGCGAACGCGATACCCAAGTTTTTCAAGTTCTTCTGCTACCCGGGTGGATGTTCTAATCTCCTGAAATCCAAGCTCAGGATGCATATGAAAGTCACGCCGCCATTCAATGATTTCTTCCTGTATGTGGTAAGACTCTTTTAACATTATCACCTCTAGGAAAGGATTGGCAGCTTTGGCATTCTGGTTTGTATAGCTATTTTTCACCGATTAGCCTCGGCTTTATTCCTGCTCTGCCTTAATTTTCCATTGACTTAATAATCTTATTAAATTCTACGCTTATTTTTGGATCGAGTGGATCCGGGTGATGTTCGGCAAGAATTCTGCGCGCTTTTGTTAAAGCCCAATCAGATGCTCCATCTTTTTTCGATTCCCATTCACTATAAGGACGGCGATCCATGAATTCGGGAAGGAATAAATCATGCATGTGCTGGCGTGTATGTTTTTGGGTGAGAAATTGGCCTGAAGGACCGACTGCGGCGATTACGTCCAGGGCAAGCGATTCGTCGTCCACCAGGATACCCTGCATCGTTTTGTGAATGATCGAAAAGATCTCGCAATCCATCATCATTTCAGCAAAAGACCAGATACGACTGCCGTGCAAAAAACCGACCCCGAGAAGCATATCGGACATCGCGATACTGGCCATAAAAGTGGAAAGGCTGTTTTCGATGCCGGCCTGCCAGTTTGGCGCTTTTGCGCCAGTAGCAAAAGATCCCATGGAAAGAGGAATGTTGTAGAAATCCGAGAGGACATTCGTTGCGGCTCCGAACAGGAAATCTTCAGGTCCTCCGCCTGTATATGCCCCTGTCCGGAGATCGGACGCGGTTTGTGCGGCGGCATAGAATACAGGCGCACCGGGGAATGCAAGCTGAAGGAGCGCGGTACCGGTAATGACCTCTGCGTTTCCGACCGCCAGGTTGCCCGCTAAAGTTGCAGGACCGGTTGTTAAACAGGCAGCCATAGTCATGAAACCGGTTGGGATGCCGGCTTCAGCAGCCAGCAAGGCAGCATCGATTGAACCTCCATCGTGTCCAAGAGGTGAAGCTGTGCATTGCATCAATGAAAGCACGGGTCGTTGGCGTAATGCATCCTTACCGCCTGCAATCATCGCAGCCATATCTATCGCGGCTTTGGCTTCACATTCCTTATAAATACTTTCGGTCTGCACATGCTTAGTGGAGTTCTCCCAAATTGCCTTGATCTCATGCAGACCGCGAGTCTCAACCGGCGTATCCTGGGCAGAGACAGGTACCCAATGAAAAGCAACCTCTTCGGATCCGTCAGCTATGCGGGCGATGTCACGTATATCCTGTAATTCAGAAGTCCGTCTTTGACCGTTTTCAATATCAATGACCTCAACTCCGCAGCCATCTGTGCCCAAAAAAACATGGTTGCCATCTAAAGTCAAATCCTGATCGGGGTCACGCGCAGCCAAGGGATACACAGGCGGACAATTTTTCAATGCCGATTCAATCAACTCCCCTTTTGCTTTGATAACCTTTTTTTCGCGGTCCACGATGGCTCCGTGCGCCGCCCAAATATCAAGGGCGCGTTCGGAGGGAAACCTGACACCAACCTTCTCGATGATCCATAATGTTGAATCATGAATTTTCCTGACCTCTTCAGGAGTTAAAATCTCCAACTTGAGTTTTGGGTCGGTAATTGATTTAATGTTCCTGGCCATTTCACGCTCCCTATACGACGCATTTGGTAAAAGATACGGAAAAGTTAGTCCACGCCCATTAATTGCTTCGCCATTGCCACTGCGCCGATCGCGTCTTCCGAAAATCCATCCGCCCCGATTGCATTGACCCAGTCGCGGGTTACAGGAGCGCCACCAACCATAATTTTTACCTTACGGCGCAGACCTTCTTTTTCGAGTTCCTCAATGACTTCTTTTTGCTTGACCATGGTTGTAGTCAATAAGGCGCTCATAGCGATAATATCAGCATTTACTTCGAGAGCTTTACCGATTATTTTGTCGGAAGGTGCATCCACTCCCAGATCAAAGACTTCAAAACCTGACGCCCCTAACATTGTTGCGACCAAGGATTTTCCAATTTCATGAATGTCACCTTCAACCGTCGCGATCACAACTTTGCCGAGCATTTTACGCTCCGCACCGCGTTTCTTTAGTTCAGGGTCAAGAATTGATACCGCGGCCTTCATTGCTTCACCCGCCATTACCAACTCGGGTAAAAACGCCTCTCCTCTTCCAAAAGCGGCACCGACCGTGTTGACCCCGACAACAAAACCTTTTGTTATGGCGTCCAGGGGATTAACTTGATCAATAATTGATTCTTTGGCGAGAGTAAGCGCCGCGTCCGAATCACCGTCGATTATGCTTTGTGCCATTTTCTTGAAAAGTTCTTCGTTCATGGTATCTCCTTGTCGGACAAATTTTATGAATTCATATATGGTGTTAGCAAGCGCAGTATGCAGGCCTCTTTTGACCGAACTAAATCACGTGGAATACCAATAAATTCTTCCAATTCGCGGCCGCGACTTGTAATATGTTGAATGGTTCTGCAGACCGCTAATTTCGGGTCGTGTTCAGCAAGTGCGTTTACGATATCAAAGTGTTCCTGATATTCTTTATTAATGTTTTTATTGAGAAGTTCCGGATTATGGAAAAAATATTTATAAAGCATCCAATCCGGGAATGTGTTTAGAACATTTAGATACATTTTTTGGAGAACCGCATTACCAGAGGCGGAAACCATGGCTTCGTGTAATTCGCGGCTTAAGACCCGTTCGTGTGTTATGTCATTGTTTTGCACGAGCGATTTGTTTTGGTGGAGAATATTTTCCAGTGTTGAAATTTGCGCTGGAGATATAGTGAAGGCAGCAATATAAATGGCTGAACTTTCCAGAAGTAGGCGGGTGGCATAAGAATCGACAATTTCTTCCAAGGATGGCTGAAGGATTCTAACGCCCCGAAAAGGAATTCGTTCCGCAAAACCAGCAGATACCAGCAAGTCCAGGGCTTCACGAACCGGTGTCATGCTAATTCCAAGCTGGGTTGAAATATCGTCCTGCCGCAACCATTCGCCCGGCGAGTAATGACCGGCAATAATGCGCTCATGCAAATAGCTGAAAGCATCATCTCGCATTGATTTTCGAAGAATTGGGGCAGTATCTTGCATAACCATGCTATCAATAAGCTCCTGTCAATACAGATCGTATTGTATATTATATATAATTAGGAAAATAGTTCCTTATGACATGTCATTTGTCACTTTTTTACAGAAAAATTAGCCTCATATTAACTAAGAAATTATTTAATGATACGAAACCCTTATAGGCCATAACTTTATTACGAATCCAGCGACTAAATATCATAATAGATAAAAACTCGTCTATTAGTTCTATTTTCGTGGAGGATTCGATGATAAAAAGTGTGACCTTTATTTCGATAGCAGTCACCACATTTGTTCTTATACTCCTCGCAGGTGTGGTTTATGCATACCAAGGATCTATAGCATCGACGTCATCAGCTCCTGCTCAAGCATCTTCTGATGTGCAGTCTGTGGTGTTGCCTCTAATTGCTTCATCTCCAACTGATATCCCGACCATATCGCCACAGGATGCGGCCTCCATAGCAGTAAAATTCTCTAACCGAACAGATTTATATTCTGTTGAGCTCGCAGATTTTAATAGCTCACAGACTTATAAAGTAGTATTTAGTTCTGGCGATGTAATTTACGTTGCAATGGACGGGAGAGTGATTGGAATTGCGTCTTCTTCACAATCTGTGGTTGCGTCTCCAACTGTCCAACCACAGGTTGTGTTTACGGGCCCCATCAAAAAGCGCCCAACAAGGGGGCTTAGCGGTGGTAATAATAATTTAGGTGGGGGCGGAGGCGGTAGTGGTGACCACCAGGGGGGAGACGATTAATGTTATCGAGGATTAAAAATGCATAATAAATCTAAAAACTGGACTGATGTTGAATTGATAATCTCCTCAATTTCAGTTGCACTTACTATTGGATTTTGGGGTTTCTTTGCTTCACGCGAAAAATCTGGTGTTGGAGTGACCACTGAAGTAACCGTTCCAACACAACCTGATGCGTTTGTCTCCTCAGCGCCGGTTGGGTTATTACCTGGGCAAAAATTGTTGTTCAGTGGAATAAGTCCTCAATCACTATCTCAATTACAAACCCCAATGCCAACAAAACCTCAGCAAATAGTAATAACAGTAAAAAAACATGGAGGTGGCGGTGGCGGAGGCGGGGGTAGTGGAACTCATGCTTCCACTGGTTCATCGCACCCATGATATATAATCACGAATTTCATGCCATGGGTTGTAAAACCCAGGCCATTGTCGATACCGATTCTCGTCCATTAATGCTTGAAGAAGTGGCGGTTTGGTTTGAAGAGTGGGAACAGGCCCTCAGCCGTTTCCGCTTGGACAGCGAGCTTAGCCAACTTAATCTCAGCTCTGGGGCTCCGATCCCTGTCAGCCAGGTATTGTGGGATGTATTCCAGAATTCAATTGAAGCGGAACGATTAACTCAGGGGTTGGTCAATCCCTTAATTTTGGACGCGCTAGTTTGTGCAGGATATGAAAAAAGTTTTGATCGATTTCAGATTGAAAGCGCAACTGATTTTTCTGAGCTCGAGGTATCGGTGCCTATACTAAATCAAGTAATTTCTGACGAGGCAAGTAAAACAATTTGTTTGCCGCAAGGTGCGCGCCTTGATTTTGGTGGAGTGGCCAAAGGGTGGGCGGCTCATCAGACGATGGAAAGATTAAAGGTGATTGGGCCAGCCTTGGTTAGCGCGGGAGGTGATATTGAGGTCAGTGGTCCGCTTCTGGATGATGAGGCGTGGTCAATTGGCGTCGAAGATCCCTTAAATGTAAATTCTTATTTGGAAACCATATATCTAAAGTCTGGTGGAGTTGCAACTTCCGGAAAAGATTATCGTTTTTGGATGCGAAATGGCAAGTCTCAACATCATATTATCGATCCAAATACAGGCATACCTGCTGAAACAGACATATTAACAGCGACAGTCATCGCTCCCACTGTTATGCAAGCCGAGGCAATGGCTAAAGCGGTTCTGATCTCCGGCAGCCAGGTTGGACTTTCGTGGCTGGATGGAGATGAGACCCTTGCGGGTTTACTCGTTCTCGAAAATGGTGAGAGACTTGATACTCGGAATTTAAGAAAATATCTTCGATCCAGTCGTTGAGATGGAATAAACCGTTTTTTGGGGTGCGCTGCAAATCGGCGCGTCTTCAATAAGTGTACTCATTCTAGAATATGCGTATAGGATCTTAATATCTACAATTTGAAAAAGGAAGAAATTTATGTCTTTGCATCCCACCAATGAAGAAATTCAAGACAAATCGACCCTTACCTCGGCTTCTTTAGCGAGTCTCCTTTTAGCTATCGCTTTCGGTGTGGTATGTGCTCTTATTGTTTTGCCAACGGGAATTCCAATTTTTGTTCAATCATCGATTGGGGCTAACCCGAAAGCATACTGGTATTTATCGCGCGGAGCCGCTTTTGTGGCACTTGGTCTTTTATGGGTATCAATGATGTTGGGTTTGTTAATAACCAACAAAATAGCCCGTTCATGGCCTGGTACCCCCGCGGCTTTTGCCATACATGAATATGTAAGTTTGTTGGGATTGGCATTTGCTTTATTTCACGCTTTAATATTAATGGGAGATAGGTATATTAATTACACACTAGTTCAAATCCTTTTACCCTTTGGGAGTGTGAATTATCACCCGTTTTGGGTGGGTGTGGGACAAATTGGTTTGTATACCTGGGCGATCATCTCCTCCACTTTTTACATTCGCAAGGGAATCGGACAGAAAGCCTGGAAGATAATTCATTATGCCAGCTTCTTTAATTTTATGATCGCGATTATCCACGGTCTGGCAAGCGGTACAGACACAACACTTCCGTGGGCTCAAGGAATTTACTGGTTCTTGGGGGGGAGTTTTTTGTTGCTCACGGTTTATCGTATTGTTAGCAGTTTGCATCCGCAAAAAACAACTTCTGTCCAGCAAAAAGTTTCCACGCCACCGCAGGTTCGATAGTATATTTTCCGGAATTTGCAGATAGACACTTAGTTATTTAAGGCAGTTCGCAGACTGCCTTTTTCGTTGTAAAATCATTCAAATGTCTGAGACCTTGAACGTCCTTTTTTTAGCGGCAGAGGCCGACCCATTTATTAAAGTGGGGGGATTAGGGGATGTGGCTGGTTCCCTGCCTCGCTTTTTACGAGGTCTACCGCCTGAAGTAACAAATGGAACGGTTTTAGATGTCCGCCTGGTATTACCGCTACACCCTGCGATCAAAAACGACTCACATGGATTACGGCCTCTCTTGATCTTCCCGCTTTCAATGAAGGCCGGTGATGTCCAGGTGCAGGTATTTGAGACGATATACGAAGGGCTCCCGGTATATTTTCTGGATGGTCAACCTATTTCCGAGAGTGGATCAGTTTATTCTTCGGAGTCCTCTCAGGATGGTGAGAAATATACATTTTTCTCCCTCGCAGCACTTGAGTTGACACGTCAATTGGATTGGAAACCCAATATTGTCCACGCGAACGACTGGCATACTGCGCTTGCTTGTTACGCGTTATTACTTGGACGTTGGGAGGGGGAGTTCCCGGGGGTCAGTTCTGTTTTGACCTTGCACAACTTGCCATTCATGGGGCCGGATATTTCGACAAATATGGAAAAACATAACCTTCTCCATGTGCAAACTGGTCTGCCGGAATGGGCGAATACCAAGCCGCTTCCCCTGGGTCTGTGGGCAGCTGATGCAATCGTGGCAGTTTCCCCCACATACGCGCGCGAAATTCTTACTCCCGAATTCGGCTGCGGATTGGAAGATTACCTCCATGCACGACGCGAATCGCTCAATGGCATTTTGAACGGGATCGATGTTGACTCTTTTAACCCAGCGCTCGATCCCGCCATTGGGGCCAATTTTGGAGTTCCAACGCTTGAGAAACGCTTGTTGAATAAAACTGCCTTGCAGGTCCGACTTGAATTACCGAACGATCCTGATATGCCTTTATTAAGCGTCATCTCACGCATGGATCCACAAAAGGGCATTGATATCATTCCAAAAGCCCTTCGAAAATTGAAGGACTTGAAGTGGCAAATTGTCATTCTTGGCACCGGAGATCCTAAACTTGAAGAATCCATAAAGCGGGTGCAAGCCGAATTCCCGGATCGTATCCGTGCTGAATTCAAGTACGACCCCGGAATGGCTCGGCAAATATATGCCGGGTCAGATATCTTTCTGATGCCGTCACGGTATGAACCGTGCGGACTCTCACAGATGATAGCCATGCGTTATGGATGTGTGCCAATCGTCAGCGCCGTGGGAGGATTGAAAGACACCATTTATCACGATGAAACCGGTTTTATTTTTGAAAAGCCAACTCCCAGTCGCCTGGCAACCGCTATTAAAAGAGCTATTACGGTTTTCTCCGACCACACTCGTTGGGAAGCAATACAAAAAGCCGGTATGTCACAGGATTTTTCCTGGTCGGCCTCGGCACGGCAATATTTCCAACTCTATGATCGGTTAATGTCCAAGCTTCCAAACCGCAACCAAACTCTTTGACAAAAAATGAAATTCTCTCGTTCAGGCGGTATTCTCCTGCATCCATCCAGCTTACCTGGTCAATATGGGATTGGTGATTTCGGTCCAAACTCTTATCGTTTTATAGATTGGCTATCAAATTCCGGTTGTAAATTGTGGCAAGTACTGCCTCTGGGACATACGGGCTATGGCGATTCCCCTTATCAATGTTTCTCTGCTTTTGCCGGTAACCCTTATCTTGTCAGTCCGGAATCCCTCCTCAAAGAAGGTTTATTAAGAGAATTTGATCTTGAAGAGAATCCCGGCTTTTCCGCGGAACGAGTAGATTTTGGACGCATTATTCCCTGGAAGCTCTCGCTCCTCGAAAAGGCTTTTAACCGATTTCAAGAAGCCCACCCGGTAGATTTAATGAAAGATTTTGCGGTATTTCGGGCTGAAAATTCGTCCTGGATTGAAGACTATGCTCTCTTTATGGCACTCAAGGAATCGAATGGAGGAGGTTCCTGGTTGGATTGGCCATCCCAGTTCCGCAAACGAGATGAACACGCTTTGGATGAGGCGCGGCAATCGTTAGGACAATCGGTTTTAAAATTTGCCTTTTATCAATTTTTATTTTTTCGCCAATGGTATGCATTACGTGAATATGCCCGCAACAAGAACATTAAAATAATAGGGGATATCCCAATTTTTGTTGCGGCGGATAGCTCGGATGTTTGGGCGCACCCCGAGCTTTTCCTTCTCGATGAAGACCGGAAACCTACTGTCGTAGCGGGGGTTCCGCCTGATTATTTCTCTCCAACCGGCCAATTATGGGGTAATCCTCTTTATAACTGGGAAGCACACTCAAGAACCAGTTATTCGTGGTGGTTGGAACGAATTGACGCCATTCTGAAAGGTGTGGATATTGTTCGTCTTGACCACTTTCGGGGGTTTGCTGCTTACTGGGAAATTCCAGCGGGAAAACCTACAGCTGAAATAGGACGCTGGGTTCCCGGACCAGGTGTGGTTTTTTTTGAGGCTGTTGCGAACCATCTAAAATCTATTGGTAACAAGGGTGTGTTGCCTATTATCGCCGAAGACTTGGGTTTTATCACTTCGGATGTGGTGGAATTGCGGATGCGGTATAACTTGCCCGGCATGAAGATTTTACAGTTTGGTTTTTCCGCTCCCGATAACCCATTTCTGCCACATGGATACATTCAGAATTGTGTAGCTTATACAGGCACACATGATAATGACACTGGGCGCGGATGGTTAAATGCCGCTCCAAAGCATGAGCATGAATTTGCTCTTAGTTATCTCCATTCGAGTAAGCGCGAGTTCGTTTGGAATATGATACGGTCTATTTGGTCCTCTGTGGCGATCTTTGCTGTAACACCCATGCAGGATTTGCTGGATCAAGGCACAGAATCGCGCATGAATTATCCCAGCCGTTTGGGAGGTAACTGGGTATGGAGAATGAAAGAAGAAGATTTATCAGACGAATTGTTGACGAAGTTATCGGAAATAAATTATTTGTACGAACGATGATACAGCTCGAGAGCTCACAGTGGACGTGAGGGTTTTTATTCTGACTGTGAGTGGATTTTGTCTTTTCCGGTATTCCTGGTAGCAAAATAGATACCAATTAATATCAAAGTGCCGCCAAATAGAATAGCCAGTCCGGGTTTTTCCTTCAGTATAAAATACGCAAGAATTGACGATCCTATTGGCTCTCCCAACGTGGTCACAGCGACAATCGCGGCTGGATAGAACCGTAGGGACCAGTTGTAAATTGAATGTCCGACAAGTTGTGGTAAAAGAGCCAGGAGCAGCAACCAAAAATAAGTCTTTGGCTGATAACCAAAGGGCGATTCTCCGGCTGCGAACATTACGGTGACCAAAACAAGGGCGGCAATGCTGTAAACGAGAAAAATGTAGGGGATTATAGAAATTTTTACGCGAAGTCGGCGACCAATTATCAAATACCCGCTTACTGCCCAGGCACCAACCAGAGCAAGGAAGTTGCCCCACATGACCCGGCTATGAAGTTGATAAAATAGATTTGGGCACGAAATCCCGCGATCCCAAACGCAAATCCCGGACATGGCAATAATAGTTGCCCCTACCAGAGCCAATCCTAAACCCAAAAAGGTGTACTGCGCCAATTTTTCTTTGAGAAAGATCGGCGAAAGCAAAGCCACCCACAATGGTCCTGTGCTTACAAATACTACTGAGCTTGCAACACTTGTGTACTCAAGTGATGACACCCAGGTGGCGAAATGGATTGCGAGAAATACTCCGGAAAGCATGCCGAGTGCTAGTTCACTGCGGGCGAGAGCAAATAATTCTGACCGATGTTTTTTCAAAGTAATCGGAGCTAACGCAAGGCTGGCAAACAACAATCGCAACGCAGCAATTGTCAAAGAAGGAGCATCCTCCTGCGCAAATCTAATAAAGATCGA
This sequence comes from uncultured Anaerolineaceae bacterium, assembly GCA_964585035.1. Taxonomy (GTDB): domain Bacteria; phylum Chloroflexota; class Anaerolineae; order Anaerolineales; family Villigracilaceae; genus Fen-1038. Next base: position 4,858 of record CAZPCR010000004.1, on the reverse strand, counting down.
GGCGGTTGAAACTGCAAGAATTCCAATTAAAAGGACAAAAGGATAAATGCTGCGGTTAGTGGGATTATTCATTAACTTTGGTAGCAAATATAAAGAATTATTTAAGTATACACGGAGCGTGAATAAAATTTTGAATGTTAAAAGTGAAGATCCACACAAGACTTCATAATGTTTTTATGTAAGTAATTTATTAATGTTTACTGGAATTGCTTGACAGGCATCCTTCGCTAAGCTACAATTTTGATGATAATTCTCGTAATTTCTGCATACATGCAGACCAATTTCAAAGGAGAGGAATATGGCTTTCGAACTTCCTAAACTTCCATATGCGGTGGACGCATTAGAGCCTTACATCGATTCTCAGACAATGACCATCCACCATGATAAACACCATGCGGCTTATGTAACAAACCTTAACGGCGCGATCGAGAAGCATCCCGAACTTGCCAATAAATCTGTTGAAGCGCTTATAAAAGATTTAAACGCGGTTCCCGAGGATATTCGCATGGCTGTGCGTAATAATGGGGGCGGAACATGGAACCATTCCATGTTTTGGGAGATTATGGCTCCCAAAGCTGGGGGTGCTCCAAAAGGCGCCCTCGCAAAGGCTGTTGATGCGTCTTTTAGTTCTTTTGATAACTTTAAAGCTGAATTTGAAAAAGCTGCCACCACCCGTTTTGGTTCAGGCTGGGCCTGGCTTATCAAGAAAGGAAGTGGGTTGGCGGTTGTTTCTACTCCTAACCAGGATAACCCTATGTCTGATGGCTCCATGCCCCTTATGGGAATCGATGTTTGGGAACATGCCTATTATCTAAAATATCAGAACCGCAGGGCAGAATATGTAACCAATTGGTGGAACGTGGTCAATTGGGATGCGGTTGCAAGCCGATTTGCGGCAAAATAAATAATGTAATTTTACTTAAGATGGGAAGCGGATGTAGATGCTGCTTCCCATCTTTTTTATCTAAAATTTTGGTAAATCCGTTTCGCGGATGATAGAACTAATTATGAATATTTGTCAGGGTTGAATTCAATTGATCAGGCTTTTACTGATTGTCCAAATTAATAATCTCTTGCGCACGTGAAGAAGCAAGTTATAATAGGCATCTGGTTGAAATAAACTATTCAAGGAGAGAAGCTATGACACATATTGTCACCAGTTTATGTGTTCGTGATCGGGGTTGCATCGAAGTTTGCCCGGTTGAATGTATGGTTCCTGGACAACCTTTGGCAGAATGGCCATGGATCTATATTGATCCTGATACATGTATTGATTGTGGCGCTTGCGTGCCTGAATGTCCATTTGCAGCCATTTTTCCTGAAGATGAAGTACCGGCTGCTTACACTGCCAAAGGGAGTGAGTTTATCAGCAGAAAAGATCTTACAGGTCATTTTGAAGGCACTAATCATTTTGGCAACAAGATTGAGCTTAACACTGCAAAGAAGCTAGCGGCTGGAGAGGTCGTTGATTTGACGCAGGACATTAAACCTAATTATGATTTTTTCAAGACGGGCCCAGGTTACGGGGCGAAGGACAACGACGACGGTAAATGATCTTCATTTTCGACTTGTGGCCCGTTCTTAAGAACGGGCTTTTTATTTTAAGGCTTGATTGATTTTTGAATTAATTGACGCCCTATATTTTGAGCAACAAGTTCGTTATCCCCTTCGATAAGAATTACAAGAGCTAAAGGGGTACCTTGCCAATTTGGCAAGGTACCTGCCAGATACCAGGTGCTGATCTCCTGATTGGATTGAGCAAGCCCAGTCCATTCCCAATACGGGTGACTTTGGGAGCCTAATTGAAGGACGATCGCATTTGCCTCGTCTGGAGAGAATACTTTGCTTGTTATGCCTAGCGCCGGCAATACAACCCACCCTTGTTGTGGGGTATTAACTGCGAGAGCAATGCGTGGCACAGGGCTGATTCCACCGTTACTAAGTGAAGCTGCTGCAATTACCATTTGTAACGGGCTGACATGTATATTGATGTCTCCAACGGAATTTGCAATTCCCACGGGCATTCTGATATTTGGAGAGTTATAGAAACCAAGTTTTGAATATAAAACCGTTAATCCTTCCTCCGAAGGATTTTTCCCATTTGTTGTAGTTTTGATAAACGGATTAATTGCTGTACCCAGTGGATAAGCTCCCTGTGTCGCGCGGTCGATCAGCGGCGAATCCTTATCCTGCGTTATGGAAGCGCCTATTTCATTAAGTTTATTTGGATCATAAGTTGGATGGGATGCTAAAACTAGGATTTCTCCGGATTGCGCATTAAGTAAAACTGCAGCGCCCTTGTTATTTCCGATTAATGTATCGGCTTGTTTTTGCAATTCGAGATCAAGGCTTAATCTAACATCCAACCCGGGAGGGGGTGTGCCGTAAAGTAATTGATCCAACCAAATGGTGCTAATTGGATTACCTTGTAATCCCCTTAAGTAATCATCGAGTGAACCTTCCAGGCCTGCCTGGCCATATATTGGATGCGTGTAGCCAATAATCGGTCCTAATGTAGGATAAAGATAGACTCTTTGATAAGAGCCACTTTTTCCCTGGGTTATATCAATGGGTTGATTGTTCCTATCCAATAATTTACCCCGTAAAACATATCGGTCTGAAATTGACCGACGAGGATTATCTGTGCGGTTCAGCAAATCCGGTCCACGGATGACTGACCACCATGAATTTGTCAATGAAGCCGCGATAAGGCCAATCCCAAAAAGAGTGGCAAGCCTGTAATAAGGTATCACGGATGTGATAGCAGCTGATTCTTTTTCTGTATTATTACTGATGATAAGCAATAGGACTAACGCAAAAAATGACGTAAGAAGCGAAGAGCCTCCATAGGATACAAATGGCAGCGTGACGCCTGTCAGGGGGAATAGGCGGATATTGCCGCCAATAATTATTAAAGTCTGGATACCGAGATAGGCTGTTAAGCTGGCGGCTAATAATCGGTGAAACTTGTTCGACGCGTTAAGCGATATATTTAAACCACGACCAAGAAGTAATCCAAAAATAACAAGTAATCCAAATGTTCCTATCAAGCCTGTTTCCTCTGCGATGGCGGTAAAAATGAAATCTGAATGTGCCACAGGCACAAGGCTGGGGCTGCCCAATCCAGGTCCCCGACCAAATATTCCCCCATTTGCTACTGCCAGAAGCGATTGGATGATTTGATAAGACCGGCCACTTGGATCATTCCAGGGATTAATCCATGCTTCAATTCGTGCATGAACTATATCAATAAAGAAAAATCCTATAAGTCCCGCAATAACAAGAGCAATTGTCGTCGATACAAGCACTCGACGTTTGCCGGTCACCACATAGAGGATAATCGTATAAAGTGAAATAAAAATGCTCGCCGTTCCAAGGTCACGTTGCACAATAAGCAGGAGAAGTGCCAGGCCAGTTATAAATAGCGTCGGTAGGAGAAGTGGAAAGACACGAAGGACAATTGGGTAACGATCTGCTAAATAGGCAGAGAGGTAAACAACCAATAGGAGCTTTAGAGGTTCTGACGGTTGTATGAAAAAACCGCCAAATCCAAGCCAAAGGCGCGGACCAAAACCTGTAGGATTTGTACCAAGTAAAAGTGTAAGGGCTGTAAGAAATAACCCTGCGCCGAGAAGGACGTACTTATACTTTCGAAGGAAATTTAGATCTCCTGGTGCGTAAAGCATTCCGAGGATAGCCGCGAAGCTAACTCCCAACCAAAGCGCCTGCCGCCAGCCAAATCCTGGATCCAGCCGCCAGATCGTGAGCAGACCCCAGCCGCTGAGAATAGAGGCTAAGGGTAATAGATAGGGATCGTGGTCCGGGAGCCTGCGAGAAATTACACGATAGGCAATAAATACCAGGACTAACCAAACAAGAAATCCGACCCAATGAGAAAAGCGATAAGCAACAGCCCAACTGTGTTCACGTACTGCAGGGGAGAGGGAAAGAATAACGGAATATAAAAATAAAAATAGGGCGGCTAATATTAATAACCGACTTTCGCGTTGGTTAGTCATTTGGGTGGAGCCAGCAATCCGGTGCTTTCCCTTCCAGGGGATTATTCGGACAAAAACCGCGCAGGAATTGCAAATCACCCCAATCCCATTTTCTCTCAGGCGCGTCCACTAAAGCCTGGGGCTTTCCGTTCCACATAAATGGGTAGATGCTGGTCGATGCATGGAATTGAATGAAAGTGCTTAGCAAAATAGTTGCAACAAATGCATACTTCAAGACCGGTTGTGCAATTAAGTTCCCCTGTAAAACCGGAATTAGGAAAAAAATTAGGAATGGAATCACATCCACAAAATAACGCGGACCGATGGACCAGGCTCCCCCCCAATCTTCGAATAAAGATGTAATGATCCAATGCGCAAGAAGAATGCCGATTAAGTACAAATCGATATTATAAAGCGAGATTTTATTTTCTTTTATTCTCAGGTAAGCACCGTAAATCGAAAAGATAAAAATCGATGAAAAAACAAATAGTCCTCTCGCCGGGCTTATCAAGGTCCCGGCAAGAGCCTCTCCGAATCCTTTTAAAGTGGCTAATCGTTCGAACAACTGATAGGAATAAGGGGGAAACAAGTTTCCATACGTTATCCAATTACTGATGATATATGGGATCAATATGGCAGCTACACCCAATATGTAAGGTATGCATTGTTTTCGATAACTGACCATTATATATAATCCAAAAAACGCGACTTCGATGCTATTCGTAGGCCGGATGAGATATGCATATCCTAAAAGCATACCGATCAACGGAAAATAAATTGGTTTGTTACCTGCTTGCAGGAGCAGGTATAAGGCACATGAAAGGAATAAAACCGATGGTCCATGCTGCCATAATGCCCTG
>CAZPCR010000003.1:0-38843 GCA_964585035.1 uncultured Anaerolineaceae bacterium | reverse complement strand
GAATAAGGATGGAGAACAACGCATTCTGGGCGTTGGTCGTTTGAGCAAGATCCACGGAGTGAATGAAGCTCGTTTGAGTGTCCTTGTTGGTGATCCATTTCAAGGTATGGGAATTGGAAGCCAGTTGGTCAGCCGGAGTGTGGATGTAGCAAAAGGGGAACATATGCAACGTCTCACTGCCACTATCACGCCTGATAACCAGGTGATGCAGCACCTCTTCCAAAAGCTCGGCTTTTCACTTGAGCCAACCAGCGATGGAAAGTTAGTATTTGCCAAGATCGAATTATGATGATTTGATATGTTAGCTGAGTAATTGGGTTTAAAAGAACTGCCGGAGAGATAATCTTTCCGGCAGTTCTTTTGAATGCGTTGATTAGCTTTTTTGGCTTTTGAATTGATGCTGGCGCGGATTCAATGCTTATTGGGTCGGACAGATTCCCGGCTCTTTCCCAGAGGGCGTAAAGCCGATGGCTATACGGCAAGTGTTATCCATGTCAAACACCGCCTTGATCGGATAGAAAGGCGAAGATTTCAAGGCTGCCCCAGCCTGATCATGTGTGAAGTGATCGTTATAATCGAAGAGTGCGGGATTTATATCTGACCCGGCCCACAGGCTGACCATATAATTTTTTTTGTCGCTAATTAGTGATTTCTTGAAGGCAATTTGTATACTATTGGGGTCATTTGACGAAAGACGAACCCATGCAGTATCGGGATCATTACCTTTCCCCTGATCGAAAACAAGTGATTCATAACCATCCCCTGTTGCGCCACCAGTATCCGAAACAAATGGATGCAAGCCTCCTACATCATGGTTCGCATCTGCGAATACCTGTACTCCATCGGTAGTCCAATCGGGAGAGGCAGGATGATCTATCAGGATGAGAAAATCTCCGCGGCCATCCAAGTTGAGATCCAATTCAATACCGTATTTGCCTGAAAAAGCATTGTTCGTATCGCGGCCGGCGAGGTTGATATTGGCATAGACCCAGGTTGCATCATTTGGATAAAAAGTTGCGCCTGTTAAATCGAGGAATGGAGAATACACGTCCATAGTATTGGCATTAAACGGACGTTCCAACCTGCCATCCGTAAACCCGTCACCATTTAGCGCTCGCTGCTTATCCGCCTGGGCAGTGATGGTGTTATCGGCCATGTGCACAGCACCTGTAGTAGGCAGATCTGCAGGCATGTTCGTGTGCTGAATAGCTGCCGCCGCGGTGGGTGCAGGACTGGGACTTACAGCCGCAGTAGTTGGCGCCTCAGTGGCCTGCGGCTGTGATGTGGGAAGCTCTATGGCTTGCGGTTGCGGAGCCTGAGGTTGTACTGGCGGCTGCGAAGCACAGGCAGTCAGGAACAGTCCGCAAATTAATATGATAGAAAACGAAATATATAATTTTTTCATAATCATCCTCCTAGTCGGGTCGTTGAATAACTATAAAATTATATGCAACTAAAAGGTCATTTTCATTCACTTTGCAATTTTGAAAACAAATTGCATGATTATGGCAACAATAGTAGACGATTTGGTGCTCTATATCGCCTGGCCTTTAAACTGACTTTCATATAAGTGGTGATAAAACCCACGTGAATCAAGTAATTCCTGGTGGGTACCCTTTTCAACGATCTCGCCGCCGTTGATAACAATGACCTGGTCGGCGTCACGGATGGTACTCAGACGATGGGCGATGACAAAGCTGGTTCGTCCTTTCATCAGCCTCAGCAGTGCCTTTTGGATGCGAACTTCAGTGCGCGTATCGACACTGCTGGTAGCCTCGTCCAGGATCAATATGGACGGGTTGGCCAGAATGGCGCGAGCGATTGCCAGGAGTTGACGTTGCCCCTGGCTTAAGTTGCTGGCCCGCTCAGAGAGGTTAGTTTGGTAGCCCTGTGGAAGGTACCTGATGAAATGTTCGGCATCAGCCATTTTTGCCGCCTCGACTACTTCGTCATCTGTGGCATCCAGGCGACCGTAGCGGATGTTCTCCATCACCGTCCCGGAGAACAGGAATGTATCTTGCAGTACCAGTCCCAGCAAATGGCGCAGGTCAGCTTTTTTGATATCGCGGATATCCGTCCCATCGATACTGATACTGCCGCCGTTGATTTCGTAGAACCGTGTCAGGAGGTTGATGATGGTCGTCTTGCCTGCTCCGGTTGGACCGACAAGCGCAACCGTTTGCCCGGCACGGGCTTCCAGAGTCATATCCTTGATGATAGGAATTTCGGAGCGGTATCCGAAACGGACATGCTCAAAACGCACATCGCCTCGCACCGACTTCAACGGTATGGCCAGGGATGCGTCGTCTACCTCCGAAGAAGTGTCAATGATCTCGAAGACGCGTTCGGCTCCGGCCAGAGCCGCCTGGATGGAATTGTATATATTCGCAAGTTGGCGCAGGGGGTTTATAAAGTTCTGGCCGTAGTTGATAAAGGTCGCGATGGTGCCCACTGTGACCAGTCCCTGCAAAGCCAGCCAACCTCCCAAGCTGGCAAGGACGATCACGAAAAAGTTGCCCAGCACATTCGTCAAAGGCATCAACAATAGCGCATACGTATTAGCGTATACACCGGCGCTGAATACATCCTGGTTGTACTTCCGGAACGAATTGATCACAGTCTCGTTGCGACGGAATGCCTTCACAACCTTCTCGCCGCTGATGGCCTCCTCCATCACGCCGTTGAGTTCGCCAAGGTGCTTTTGCAATTCGCGGAATCCTTTTCGTGTGTACTTGGCGACAAATTGTGTGAACCAAAACATGATCGGTACCACAAGCACCGAGGCCAGCGCCAACCAAACATTCAAAACGAACATTGCAATAATTATGCCAGCCATGGTAAGTACACTGGCGAGAAGCGAGGTAACGTTTTGCGAAACTGCCTGGTTAATGGCATCGATATCGTTCGTCAGCCGGCTCATCAACTCACCTGCCGGGTTGTGATCGAAGAAGCTCAATGGCAGGGTTTGTAAATGTGAAAAGAGATCCTTGCGTACCTGTTTCAGGGCTCGCTGCGAAATGGCAGCCATCCACCAGCCTGCAACGCCCTGGAACAAGTTATAAAAGACATAAACCACAAGCATCCAAATCGCTATATTTATCAACCCCGGGATTTGTTTTGTGGATATGAAGCGGTCTATGGCGACCCCCATCAAATACGGGCCGATCAGCCCCAGAAAAGTATAGATCAGGACAAAAGCAAATACTCCGAATAAGCCAACCTTGAACGGCTTGAGGTAAGGGATCAAACGGGCGAGCGCGCTGCGTGGATCCTTGGCTTTCTCGATCTTGCCGACGCCCGCTGGGCGTCTCGGTTGCATGACTGAGCGGACGCTGCCGGTGTCGTGACCGGAAGATGGTATGTTCATTCCTTCATCCCTTCTACGCCACCTGGAACAGGCTCATCTAAATGGAACCCATTGCCCAATTGGGACTCGTAAATCTCCTGATAAATGTCGCTGTTTTTCATCAACTCCTGGTGTGTTCCTTGGGCTGCGATGCGCCCATCATCGATAACTACGATCTTATCCGCTCTTAAAACGGTACTGATACGTTGAGCAACCACCAAGGTGGAATGTTTAAAGGATTGGGCGCCTAACGCATCCTGGATCTTGGTCTCAGTCTCGACATCAACAGCGCTGGTGCTATCGTCCAGGATCAGGATTTTGGGATGCGTGAGTAGGGCGCGGGCAATAGCGATGCGCTGCTTCTGGCCTCCGGAGAGGTTCGCGCCCCGTTGTTCGATGTGCGTATCTAAACCCTGCGAGAGGGCCATAATAAATTCATACGCTTGTGCTGCTTTGGCTGCCGCGATTACTTCCTCATCGCTGGCTGTTGGGTTTCCATACCGGATGTTATCGCGCACTGTCCCTGAAAATAGGATAGTCTCCTGAGGTACTATTGCAATCTGCGCAAATAAAGCATCTACCTGTATCCGGCGAATATCGGTTCCATCTAAAGTAATAACACCGTTCGAAACATCATAAAAGCGAGGGACGAGGTTAATTAGAGTTGATTTACCAGAGCCCGTGGCACCCAGAATGGCCACGGTCTTTCCCGGTTCGATGACGAGGTTGATATCTTCCAGGACTGGTTCATCATTGGTGCCATTGTAATGAAAGGAAACATTCCCGAAGACAATCTTTCCAAGGGCTGTTGGAGAGAAAGGTTGTGCGTCAGGTGCATCCCGGACTTCAGGGACAGTATCCAGCACTTCGTTAATGCGTTTTGCTGAGGCAATCCCGCTTGCCCAGGTATTTGACAACATGGTCATCATGGTAAGTGGGGTCATGGTCGTCATTAGATAATTTGTAAAGGCTACGATCTGCCCTATCGACAAGTTTCCATGGATGGACTGCAAACCGCCCGCCCAGATGACGATCACCACACCAATGTTGATGCACATCGTCAAAGCTGGTGTCATGGTGGACATAAACTCCATGACTTCAACTGAGCGCTCGGTGACTTCTTCGTTCGTTGCCTCGAACCGCTCACCTTCGAAATCGGCCCGCACGAAGGCTTTGACCAAATGGACTCCTGCAACGTTTTCTTGTAGGACGTTGTTGAGCCGATCTAGTTTTTGTTGTACGGTACGAAAGAGGGGTTCCATCTTAACAATAAAGAAAACAATGATCACCGATGTGATCAAAAGCAACGGGAGCATGGTTAGAGCCAAACTAGGGCTGGTGTTGATCATCAGCAACAGGCTTCCAACCATCAATAAAGGAGCGCGGGTGCCAATGCGAAGCGAAATCTGAACCAGGTTCTTGAAGGCAGCCACATCACTGGTCAGGCGCACCATCAACTGGCCTGTCTTTTGCCGGTCAAGGTCTCCAAATGAATAGGTCTGGATCTTGAGGAAAAGTCCATCGCGCAGGTCACGGGCTACACTTTCCCCCACCTGAACGGAATAGTAGTTATTTCCAATGGCAATAAGGGTGCTGACGAGAGAGATGGCTACCATAATCAATGCTGTCTGGATTACCACCTGCTGATTTTTCTGAATAATCCCCTGGTCGATAATACGTTCGATCAGGCGCGGGATGGAAAGATCGAAAAACACAAGGGAGGTCAATAAGCTGAGTGCAAGCAAGGCGCGTTTCCAATAACGACGGATATATGGATAGAGCTTTCCAATTTGATTCATTTTTTATACTTTTAGGGTTTGATGCCTTTGTAGAGTAAAGAGCGGATTTAATAGTTACAGGGTTTTATGGATCGTGTTCAACTCTTGGTTAGAAAGGTTGCTCAAAATCTTGGCAATACCGACTTGCGCATCGCCCGGTGCATTATTTATGATGAATTCCCCGTTTTGAGTCAACGCCAGGCTAAGCAGGCGCCGGTCGTTGGTTGATTCCTGGCGGTTTATCAATCCTTTTTTGACCAATCCATCTATGAGGTTCGATACCGAAGGGAGGGTTAAGCCAAGGTGATTGGCAACGGCAGAGAGAGACCCATCAGGGTTGCTTTGGATGAATCTTGATGACGTGACCTGAGGGACGGACAAATTGGCGCAATGTCCGCGACGCATCTCACACCTGATATTTTGAATAATTTTCTTTGTAGTCTCCATTAATTCATTCGCACGAATATCGACCTGTTTCGCCATAATTATTTAGCCTTTCTAATAATTAGAAAACGACATTATATACCTAAACACTGGATTTGGGGGATAAATCTGCCATACCAAATTCAAATCAATACAAGTTACTTTGCTAAGATAAAATTTAGGCCTCCAATTTAGCAGGCCGAGTTGAATTTCCCCACTTTATTCCATCCGCGTCTCGAACAGATAATTGACTCATGATTCAATATAAGAATTTTCGGCGACTCGAGGCAGCACTAGGTTTCGTAAAATCAGCTCCTCCTCAATGAAACGACCGGAGCTACTCTAAATACTGGCTCGACTGTAGGTATATTTACATCCTGAGATAATGCTCGTGCGTGTTCTTGCATAGGGACTATTGTAAAGTGTTGAGAATAGATTTTTATTACTTTACTAACCAATTCGAGTTTTTTGCGACCCGGAAGATTCATGGCCGGGAAAAAGGAAAGCTCCTTGACATCGTCACCGCCGAGGAAATCAAGTGGATGCATCAGCAACGATGGGGCCACATGACTTAATCGGCACAAACTCATCGCCATGTGGAAATACATCCGCCCCAATACAGGCGAAAATTTACTAAGATACAGAATATAGCTTACATGAAAAGGGGTTTTCAGTATTGGCATGGTTGTAACAGGGATTTCGATAAGTCCAGAAGGAAAACCGTCGATTTGCCATTTATAAGATTTGATCGGCCGGGTTCCGTCTCCCAAAGTACCAAACAACAACTTCCGGTTTGCTTTTTCTTCAGGACTAAGCCTGGTTGTCATAAAGTAATAGGCGCGAGCCAATGGGCCAAGGTAGGTTGGCAGTGTAGATGCATCATATTGATAACCGCGTTGGCTGAGGACCCGCAATACAGAATTGGAAAGACTGTAGCCTGGGCCTCGAAATCCAATCGTTTTCTGCCCGGTCACCCGTTCGATCTCTTCCTCGGTACGGGATAACTCTGAATTAATTTGCTGTTCTGTGTATAGATGCAGCCATGGCTCATGGTTAAAAGAATGGTTCCCAATCTCATGTCCTGCCTGCCGGATGGATCGAATCACATCTTGATTCTTGCGCAAAGCAGCATCCTGGCCAACAATGAAGAAAGTGATTTTTAAATTATTTTTATCTAGGAAATCGAGAACTCGGGGAACTACGATATCTAGGTAGGAAGGGAATGAATCCCAGCCGGCATCTCCATGTGTCTTCATATAGGACCATTGGTTATCGAGGTCGAGGGATAAGCTGGCTAAAGGTTTATTTTCGGACATAAAATCTCCCATCTATCACGAGAATTTGTTTATAAAAACACAGGGATTATGATAAGAAAATAATAATGAGCACAGAATCGGCAGTGTTGGATATTCATTACAATACTTTCGATATTTGGCTCGTTCGTCTATATTCGCCAGATCGACCCACCACCTTCCAAGAACCAATAACTGCAAATACAAACCAATTTAATGCAATGGCGATAAAGATATAATTCCTATCTTTTAATATAAAAAGATATGTTGCCGTTATAACAAGAGTGCTAATTAAGAGCCCAAAGGGTAAATTAATTCGATTATTCCACAGAACAAACGCGGGGATTATTAAAATTACTGAATAATGGGTTAATGTTCCAGGATAAATAAGAAGAGCTGTTAAAATAGTTAATACTAATGTCCAAATAGAGTCCTCTTTTTTTATGAAAAAAGTCAACACACAGGTTATCGTTAACAAAATAATTGCAAGGAGAATGAACACGGGGTTAATTAATGGGGATCTCCCACTAAAATCGTAATGAGAAAATCTAAGTATTTGCGCCAACAAAGATTGATTAACACTTTCCGTATAAACTGAATCTGGCAACTTTGAAACAGGTCGCTGTGTGATATAACCAGCAAAGGTTGTAAACCCGATCAGAAGTAAAGTTGAGATCGAAAGAAATACATACGATACGATAGAACCGATCAACGTACGCCATTGACGCCTGATTGCCGCGAATAAAAAAATCATACCGACATAAGGTTTTACCAAAAATCCTAAACTTATCCATATTCCCCCGGAATAATATTCAGAATAAGATATATATAACAACATTGCCAAAACCACTATATAATTTGTTTGCGCATAAATGAGCGTGGAATATGTCGCCGGGAGGAGAAAAACTAAGGCACCACTAACCAATAAACCAAGCTTATTGTTCCTGTCCAGAAAAAGCTTCCAAAGCAAAAAGATTGAAATTACTATTGAAGCTACCATCAGCATTTGCCAAAATAGATATGCAATGCTTATGTTGTCAAACCAACCCAGAGGATAGAACATTAGAATGGTTGGAGGCGGGAATCCGAACCCAACTTTTAGGAATTCAGCGGCGAAATCCTGACCGGTCTTAACAGGCATGGGATAGTTGAGATAATTCGACGGTAAATAGAAATTCAAGCCCTGCCGGGCAATCCTTCCATCCATCCAAATTGTTACAAAATCCCATTGTGGCGGATTGATAAAACCATCAGAAATGATATGAATTATTCTTAAGATACTTTGTAAAATTATGCCAAAATACGTTCCCATTAGCAAAGCACGCCAATTCGGACCGATCTGCTCATAGTAATGCCATCCCAGAAGCACTGTAGGAATCAAGACAAGAAACAACCACCCTCTCGGTGAAAGAACTTGCAAAAGTACGCCTGAAGCGATAGCACTGAGAAAAAATAGTACTATTTCAATGTATCCAATTTTTCGTCGGAACATATCTATAAACATACCATTATTACCTTGCGGGTTGAGATTCTAATTATTCGATTCAATTGATCTCATTCATACTCAATGGAAAAGGCAAAAAATTAATCACTAAAATAGTTTAAATGCCATCTTCCTTAATAAGAAGCTCAGCTACCTCTCGGGCGTCCCGGCTAATTGACTCTCCATTCGTTAAAGCTGGATAAATCTGTGCATTACTAGCTAAATAAAGGTTTTTTATGGGTGTCCTAAATTTGGGAATTAAATTCGTTCCGTTCAAGGGGTGAAGCGGTTCTACATAACGAGCCCGTTGTACCAGAAAAAAGCGTATCCAACTTCGGTCGAACTTTGGAAACATCAACTCCAATTGATGAAGCCAGATCTCTGTAACCTGCTCGTCCGTCAATTTTTGTAAGGGACTATCCGGAGCCGTGTATTTTGGCAAATATATCAAATGGTGCCCACCCACATATTTAGGATCGATATATGTAGTAGTCTCAATGACACCCGTGAAAGGGATACTGTCATCTGTTATATTTAGTATCCAGTAGCCAGTTAATGGCTGGTCCAATACCATAATCGGACAAATGACTCCCAGGTATTTTACTTGAGTTAGCGAATCACGATATTCACTGCTTGCATCGGGAATCACATTTGGAAATATAGGAGGCTGCAAAGTAGAAACCACCTTGTCAAATGCATGCAATTCACCGTCCACAAGGATCCCTAATGCTTTATTATCCTCTATCACAATTTTACTGATCGGAGTCTTTACATTGATCCGACCCCCTGACGCTTTAATTTTATTAACCATTGCCATGATTAAAGTAATATACCCGCCTATCAGGTGGCCTGCCTCTTCTTTTTGGGACGGTCCGCTCCGTGTAGATTTCATCCTGACCAAAAGGGCCCAAATATAAGTCGCGGGAGTATTATCAAAACTACCATCAAATTTGGCTTTAAGCATCGGCAGCCAAATATTCTCATAGGTACGCCTCCCTCCCCAGCGCACCAACCATTTCTCCACACTCACACTTTCCAAACGATGCCAATCGTTAATAAACTGCGCATATAACACCGTAATCCCCAGGCGAAATCGATCAATCCATCTCAAGGGAGGAAACTTCAGGAACTCGATCACATTGTTCATGGAATAGATTTTGCCTTTATATAAAAACCCCGTCCTTGTTTCTCGAAAGCGAAGTTGGTCGTCTATTCCTAAATCGGCACAAAGTTGTCGTAAATGATGGTCGCTGGATAAAATCGTATGATAAAACCGATCGATCGCTGTTCCATCTTCGAGGATCATCGGTCCGGCCAACCCTCCCAGCCCCGGAGCTGCTTCGAATATTTCCACTTCGACTCCCTTTTGTGAAAGGAAGTAACCGAGGCAGATTCCCATAATGCCACCACCAATTATTCCAATTTTCATATCAAATTCACCAATCTAATGACTACTAGTCTCATTTTCGGGTTCCAAAATTCCGTTAATCATCTCAACGATCCGATGGGCGGCATTACCGTTACCATAGATATCAGGATGCTCAGAAGGAGGTTTAATATTGAACCAGGCATTCAGAATCCTTTTTTCATCTGCCCCAACTAAGATATTCCATCCAGTCTGGATGGTTGCCACCCATTCCGTTTCATCCCGCAGCGTTAAGCAAGGAACACTCAAATAGTAGGCTTCACGTTGTACTCCGCCGGAATCGGTAGCGATCATGCGGGCATTTTCTTCGAGGGACAGCATATCAAAATAACCGACCGGCTCGATAATTTGTATATGTTTTTCCATATGGAGATTTAGAGTGGCCACCACTTTCGCTGTCCGGGGATGCAATGGCAGGATCACCGTTTCCGAGACCTGACTGAGGGCGGAAAATATTTGATTGAGTCTTACCGGATCGTCTGTATTTGCGGAGCGGTGGATGGTTACCAGAGAATACTTCTGGGGTTCGATATTCAAGCGGTTAAGGATTTTTGACCTGGTTTGAGCCAATGGCCTGGCGAAAATAAGCGCATCTAACATTACGTCCCCTACTTGATAAACCGTATCCGATATGCCTTCCCCGGTTAAATTATCCACGGCGGCCCGGCTGACACAAAAATGAAAATTAGCAAGCCGGTCAGCCACCAGACGATTAATCTCCTCAGGCATAGCGCGATTAAAACTTCGTTCTCCGGCTTCGATATGAGCGATTGGAATGGTTAGTTTACTGGCGACCAGGGCGGAAGCAATAGTTGAATTTGTATCCCCTCGCACAATGACCAGGTCTGGCTTTTCACGAAGAATTACTTCTTCCAGTTTCGTCATTATCTCTGCCGTCTGGTGGGCATGTGACCCGGACCCGACCCCGAGATTATAGTCAGGAGCAGGGATCTCCAGTTCATCGAAAAACGTTTGCGACATCTGGTAATCATAGTGCTGCCCGGTATGCACAACAATTTCCTGGTCATATGCGGAAAGAGCGCGACTGATCGGCATGGCCTGTATAAATTCAGGGCGAGCACCTACAACGGATAATATTTTCATTGTCTATTCTTAAATGCAAGGATCGTATCACTCATAATTAAGAATTGAACCTGAAATTATTCAAAATCGATAAATTAACAAAACCCCAATTCCGATTACGACTGTACCGATCAAACGGAAAGGAGAAATCTTTTCATTCAACAACACCCAGGATGCAACGAGCACGATCAAATAACTTAAGCTTGCAAAGGGATAAGCATAACTCAAGTCAACACGGGAAAGTGCCGCCAACCAAAAAATAACGCTTCCCAAATAGATAATTAATCCAATAAATACATTGAGATTGCTAACCATCTGCCAAAGAATTAGCGGTAGCTGATTAAGACTAAGTGTTACAGCACCAATATTATTCATTCCCTTCTTAAGTAATACCTGGCCTATCGCACTCCCCAAAACGCCTATAAGAATATATAAAATCGCCGTTTTCATCCCTACTCCTTTACCAATTAATATTGTTCTAGACCTGGACGAATAATAAATTTAGATTGTTTGCTTGGATTCTGCTCCCATCAAGGATCGAAAACGATATAACAATATCCACACTTGAAAACGTAAATGGGAGGCTATCGTTTGTCTGATTTTGGCTTTTGATACGCCATACATACGTTTATGAAGCACAGCCGGGAACTCAGAAACCACATAGCCTTTAAGCATCGCCTTGACCAATAATTCAGTCCCGCCCAAGAAATCGTTCGCATTAAACCGGACATTACGGATGACCTTGGAACGGTACGCTCGAAACAAACAGGT
Organism: uncultured Anaerolineaceae bacterium; assembly: GCA_964585035.1. Lineage (GTDB taxonomy): Bacteria > Chloroflexota > Anaerolineae > Anaerolineales > Villigracilaceae > Fen-1038. The sequence continues at coordinate 27,241 of CAZPCR010000003.1, read as the reverse complement.
ATAAGTATAAACATGCCAATTAAGTAGAATACGATAAATGAATGATGAAGACCTACTTAGAAAAAGACGATACGACGGCACTCCAATAACGCCACCATTTGGATGGTAGGGAGAGGCCGTTACAATGTCGACTCCCGTGGTAAGACAGGCCAGGAGTGCAGGAATCTCTGAAAACTCATACGTCCCATCACTATCGATTGTTACTATAATGTCTCCATCAGCACCCGAAAAACCGGTACGGATCGCCGCGCCCAGTCCCAAATTAAGGGGATGTTGCAAATATTTGAAAAGCAAATCAGGTATATGAATATTCTCAAAGCTCTTTTGTAACAATACCAGAGTATCATCACGGCTTCCATCGTCTACAAAGATCATTTCAGCAGAACGACTTTCATCCGTTGCACTGTCCCATCCCTTAAGAACAATATTTTCAATGACTGGCAGAAGCTCATCGTGAAGCTTATTAACATTATCGGCTTCATTGTAGCAAGGGATAATAAATGAAAGTTTCATCAATTACAAACTGGCTACTGCCTGAACAATGCTATCCAAGTCAGCTTTGGAAAGCGAAGGGTGTACCGGCAGAGAAAGGACTTCCTGACTAGCCGCTTCGGCTACCGGCATGGAATCAGAATAACCGAGCCCCCTATAAAAAGGCTGCTTATGTATCGGAATTGGATAATGTATCCCCACTCCAACGCCTTTCTCCTTTAGCTTCCGTGCGGCATTATCACGATCGGCAATCCTAATCGTATATTGATGAAAAACATGTTCCGAGTTATACCGAATTTTTGGCACAACGACACCACTGATCCTTGATAAATTCGATGTTAAATACGCAGCATTTTCCCGTCGGATGGAATTCCATTCTTTTAATTTCCTTAATTGCACCAATCCTATCGCAGCCGTTAAATCCATCATCCGCATATTGTAGCCCAACATCGTATGCTCATAGGTTCTGGGACTCCCATGACTCCTGAGAAGACGGGCCTGTTCCGCAATATACGGATCATTGGTAACGATCATGCCACCTTCGACCGTGGTTATATTTTTTGTAGCGTATAGCGAGTAACAAGCTGTACCGAAGGTTCCAACCGACCGACCTTTGTATGTGGCACCATGAGCCTGGCAGGCATCTTCGATAATGATAAGGTGATGTTTTTGGGCAATTTCAATAATCGGATCCATGTCGCACGATTGACCGTACAAATGAACAGGGATGATAGCCCGGGTATGCTTCGTGATCCGTTCTTCTATTTTTGATGGGTCAATTGTAAAAAAGTCGGGCTCGATGTCGGCAAAAACCGGATGTGCCCCAACATATAACGCGCAGTTGGCGGAGGCAATGAAGCTAAACGGCGAGGTGATTACTTCATCCCCCCGACCTAATTTATGGGCAAGTAATGCAATATGGAGCGCAGATGTTCCAGATGAAGTTGCAATCCCATATTTAACACCACATAATTCAGCAAACGCTACTTCAAATTCGCGAACCTTAGGCCCCTGGACAAGCATTCCTGAGGCAATGACTTCCATTATGGAATTTTCCTCATCCTTACCAATTATGGGTTTTGCAATCGGTATCATTATTTTTCTCCTGGACCTCAGATTCCAATCAAAGGACGATTAAAGATCAATCCGCTTAAATTTTAAACAGAATTTCAAATTCGCATTAATATTTATCAGCACTCACCGATTTAAAACACCATTTCATTTCGTCTTTATTGGGGACAATTTCAATCCATTATAAAGCGGAACAAGGTGACCGATAATTGGTGGAACAATTAAGGATTGTGTTAGTGTAAAATATTCCATTAATGTGGGTAAGAGCAGCTCCCTCCTGTTCTCAAAATCATGTTGAGCACTTTCACCTGTCAATATTTTAAGGCCAAAGTCAAGCATTTTCGATCTACCAGGTGTCACTACTATCAGGAAACCTTCAGGTTTAAGGATTCGGCAGATTTCCTGACAAGCGGCACTTATATCATGTACAAATTCAAGTGCACTCACTGCAACTACATAATCGTAATAATTGCCCGGAAGAATCGATTTCTCAATTGTTCCTGAGTACAATTTCGTTTTTACCCCATTCTGGTCCAATACTTTTTGAATATCAACAGCCTTATCATGTATGTCTATACCCGATAATTCATCGCAATAACGACTCAATTCCGGCATTAATATCCCACTACCATATCCAACCTCCAATAAGCAATGACACTTAACTTCATTCAATAAAGTTATTACAAGGCTAAATCTCACACGCTCAATCCAACCGAGAACTGGCCGGTAATTCCAGTCTGCATGATCCACTTCCCCTGTTTTTATGAGTAGCTCGGGTTTTAATAATCTCATAGGTAAGCTCCATTAAACCAATTTCCGGGATGAACTTTTCAAAACAACATTTTTAATTGCTGAGAGAAAGAAGGAGTTAGATTCTCAGGAGCGCTTATAAATTTTATTGGGGTTCAAAATTCCAATCGCACGCTGAACAATGCCATATTTTGCCTTGTTGAACCATCTTTCTTCCACAATGACAGACGTACCCAACACGTCTCGCAGGGTTCCCCACAACGAGTGCGTGGTCTGGCACATCTCGCGTAACGACTGCCCCGGCTCCCACCAATGCAAACCTGCCAATCGTTACATTAGGCAATATAAGCGACCCGGCACCAAGGGACGCTCCATATTTCACTAAAATCGGTCCAACGAGCCAATCATCGTTTCCTTTCAGTTGTCCATCGGAAGTAATCGCGCGAGGCATACGATCATTGGTCAGGCAGACCTGGGGACCAATGAAAACACCATCTTCAATAGTAGCACCGTGGTAGATCAGAGCACTATTTTGAATTTTGACATTATCGCCAATCTTTACATCGAAATCGATATAAACGTCTTTTCCAATAATACAATTTTCACCAATTATTACCCCTTCTCTAATCTGGACATAATTCCAAACCTGCGTATTCGAACCGATTTGTGCCTTTATAGACACGTCAGCAGTCTGATGAATTTTAACGTTGATAGTTGTCATTTTTATCCCTGCCAATCTTTTAAATAATCCCCAAACTCAAATTGAACATCAAATTATACTGAATGCCTGAGAGTCAATCAGAACATAATAAACGAAATCCCGAGTAATCACACCATGCATAGTCTAAGCCTTTCCATAATTAATTTAAGAGGTGAAAAAAAACCGTGAGCGTATTAAGATCGTAATAAATAACGAATCCAATCGATAAAATCATTTTTTAACGTCAAATAAATATACCGAAATATTAACCAATGGATCGTATTTTATTAATTGCATTGTAGTTTGATTGGGGTCCAAAAAGAAAGCACGATATTGATTAAGAGTGTTGTGCATAATTACCCAAAAGCGATTATGGCCGGGTAAACAATTCATCAGCTCGCTAGTAATCGCTTCCGAATTTACAAGATCATCCGAAAGGCTACATCGTTGCAAACCTCCTCTATAATACCAATTGAATGATTTTGCGTAAATGCCTTCGATCCCTTCAGGAGCGAACACGATCATATCATCTGGTCTTGCATTCTCGACAACATATGCAGCCGCTTCCCTCCACTGATCATTAATATTCGTTTGATAATATCGAACTAAACCCGGAATACTCAAAATTACAATAATTCCTACGGAGATATTTATTGAAATTATCTTGCGAATGTTGAATATACCCACGGCTAACAACAAATATAATGCAGGGGTAACACAAATCATGTACCGGTCGGCATATATAGGAATAATTGCTTTAGAAATGATCAACGACATAACGGGAGGTATCAAAAGCCAACAGAATAACATAATAAGCTTTACTGCCATGTCAGAATCGTGAAGGGGACGAATTAATTTTCTGATTTCATCAGGATGGCTGCTTTTCCCTTGCCTCTTAACATAAATCCAAACGCCAATCCCTAGCAAAATTCCTGCAAGTGCATAATCGGTAAATATAATTTTCCAACTCAGGTCAAGACGCGAAGGGATAATGAACAAATAAAAAGAACGTAATATACCCAACAAAGTTGGAGGAGTGTAAGCACTTCCCAATTGAATATCAACTGCCCCATTCACATTACCTTTTCCATAAATTAGTGGGAAAAAATAGGGAACAAATAACAGCAGAATCATTGATTGACAAATAATCCAGGTAATAATTTCTTTTTTGTATCTAATTATTTGCAAAAGAAAATACAGATTCTGTGCGATGAGTATAAATACTCCAATGGTATGGCTGTACAACATGAGGATGCTGACAACAACATACAGGATAATGTAAATTTTCTTGTGAGTCTTCAGAGCCAGGATCATGAAAAAGAAGGAAAGCAATACCGTAAATTCAAAAAAAGAGTAAAACCTCGTTTCTTGGGAATAAATTATCTGAAAACCTGAAATTGCCAAAAGGAAACTGCTTAGCAAGCCTACCGTCTCACCAAATAGTTCGCGTCCGATCAAGAAAATTAGAACGACCGAGCTTATTCCAGCCAGAAGTGAAAACGCCCTGGTACTTGCTTCAGCGGCACCAAATATTTGCATCCATAAATGAAAAGGAAGATAATAAGCTGGTGGTTGATCCAACCTTCCTGAACTAAGGATTTGGTAAATTGTTTGTTTTCCCTCTAAAATCGTAAATATTTCATCCACCCAATAACTCTTTGTTCCCAAATCATATATTCTCAAGGCAAGTGCCAGGAACATGATGGCTACAATCCAAACAAGCGTCTTGTGTTCATTCCAGAATTTGTACAAGACATTTGAATTCTTATATTGAAGAGCCGATTCTTCTGCCATTTGTCCTCGTAGATCTATTAATCGATATTCCCGATTACCATCAGTTGCGCAAGGTTCAGGTCTTCCCCATAATTGGCCTGAATATATAATCTTATCATCTGATTTTTCCGGATAATTCGAGAATTTAACACTTTGGAATAATCAAAAATATCTGCGAGAATTTCAACTTACGTTGCGAATCATTTTCGGAAAAATTTATATACATTATTCAAGATATTACTTTTTTCGACATAATTATCTCGGAATTCGGAAAGTACGCGTCTCGATATTATTTTGGTACTTAAGCGCAGTGATATCGGAGATGGATTAGCAATATTTTGTATTATCGAAGCTTTCTCACCTAAATGATGCTCCGCTAGGTTTAACAAAGATGTCCACCGAATATTCCCCAGGCTGTTGATCCAGTCTACTAGGTCCGTCATGGGCTTATATCCATACTGGAATGACCCGTGATGTTCGACAATAAGAATTGGGCGGCCCAAAGCAATATCTTTTATAAAATCGGATTTATCTTTGGGATAACGCCGTAAGAACAGTGGAAAATCATGATATTTTCGGGTAGCGGCCTGCTCGTATTCAATCGCAGGCAGATCTCCTCCATCAGTAGCCCGAAGGGTTGAATTAAAAGCTGCAAGATAACCCTGGTCTTTAAGTGCCTGCATAGCGATGGATGAAAAACGGCCTTGAGGAAATACAAAAACTGGATCGTAGGACAAACCCGTAAGCCTTTTATGCTGTTCCATGCGCCATAAAGCTGTGGAAGCTAAAGTACTTAGCTCCTGATAACTACCTTTACCGAATTCGTCACTGAGATGATTACAACCATGCACACATATAGATAAATACTCCGGGTTATCTCCGAAGAGTCGTATCGTATTCTTATCGCTTCTTCTATAATTCCAAGGTATGAAGGCGATTTCCGTGAAAAACCTATGATCCTTCATTTCCTGGAGAAGCTTGGAATAATCAAGACAACCATATCTGGGCCAAAGGAGCGGATCATCTATGACGAGGCAGGCCAAGGTTTCTCCTTCCATCTTTCTTTCTTGATTACTCGTAATAACACTCCTTTTAATAACTAATGCTGTTGGGTATCAGCGTAATAAGGTGCAAACCGACAACTTGATGGAAATAAAATAACTTCCGATCTTTCAGTATGCGCATTCAATTAATTATCTTGCCGTCATGGCTCAATCCGATTAAGGGACGCAGAGCTTGTATGGGCAAGACTAGAATATGCTTGCAGAAGTTTCTTTTCCTGAAACGGCCAGGAAAGTTCTGTTTTTATCCTATCCAAACCTTTTTTGCTCATATCCTCACGCTGGGCTGGATTGTCCATCAACTCAACAATATTCTTTGCAAGGTCCAGATCGTCATTCGGTCTGGCATAAATCGCTGCTTCACGAGCCGTGAAATTATGCTCAGGCAAGTCTGAGGAAACGATGGGTTTTCCTGCTGCCATATATTCCATGATCTTGATGGCTGTTGAACGGTTATTATACGGGTCAGATGGCTCAGGAGCCACACAGATATCCATGGAATCGAGATATCTTGCGACTTCCGCCGTGCTGCCCACCCAACCCGTTAAGACTACATATTGTTCAATGTCAAGTTCAACCACCAGGGATTGTAGTACAGGCATCCCGCTTCCATCACCTACAACAACGCACGAGAAATCAGTCCGTCCAAGGTCATGGACCATTCGATAAACGGCCCGGATCAGGTTATCGACACCATCCTGAACCCCGGTCACTCCAACGTACCCGATAATTAGTTTTCCCTCGTTACCCACCGCCTTACCCAAATTAGAATTGCGTAATTCATCCATATCAGGGCCGTTGCGGACAATTGTGATACGATGGTCTTCAACCAATCCGCGCCGGAGAGCAACTTCCTTGTATGAATGGTTCGTTGCAATGACATGATCGGCCATCCGAAAAGCGAGACCTTCCACCCAAATTAATATGCTATAGAGTTTAGAATTGCCCTTTCCACTGAACCGCGCGTAATACAACTCTGGCGAAAGGTCATGCAAATCAAGTACGTAAAACTTTCCCAAAAGTTTATAAAAGGCAGCGATAAATACAAATGTGTCTGGGGGTTGGGCTGTATGGATAATGTCAAATCCGCGAGTAATCCAAACAAATAAAGATAGGAGGAAGATCGCCAGCATCGAGTATCCGTATTCCCAAAAATACCCTAATAATCCACCAGACGCCGGCGGCGTGGGATATCGGTACACTTCAACTTTGTTGACAATCTGGTGCCAGGATGACGACTTAAACGCTGGACAAATAACGAAGACTCGATACCCTGCAGATGATAAGGACGTAGCTTCGTGCCGGACTCTGACATCGGCCGGGAAACCCGCGTTTTCAAGAAGCATCAACACGCGTTTACCACCTGATTTATTCATAATGCTGAGATATAATCCTGCCGAAGTTCTTGGCTTAAGGGCAATTCTTTATCCACAATTAAATGCATTCAGGATTTTACCATTTCTCCCGCTTATTCGGGCTTTAAGGGACGAAATCTAAAAAAGATTATAGGATTAATCGTAAATTTTATGAAGAAACTAATATTACTCTTTATGCTCGGCTTTACAAGCTGCCAGCATGCGTCTCCAACCCAGACTCCTGTGCCGACCATTTCACCCACTCCTATTTTAGTTTATTACGTCGCGCCCCAGGGTTCCGACTCGAACCCGGGCACGCAATCTCAACCCTGGAAGACAATTCAAAAGGCGGCAGATACTGCTACCTCAGGAAAGACGGTTTTGGTTCTCGCTGGAGATTATTCCACCCAACAAACGAATATAACCAGACCAGGCATTACCATCCAGGCTCAGGGTGAAGTCACCGTAAAAGGTTTTCAGATTTCCGCTGATCACATTACGATCAAGGGCTTCACCATTATTGACCTTGATGATAATTCGGTCGGGATCAAAGTGGCCAGTGGGGGCTGGTGCGATATTGAGAATAATAACTTTCGCTTCAACACCATGGGCGGATTGGATTTTGACGGATCTCCCACCAACCCATCCCTAACACATGATTGCACCGTGCGGAACAATATTTTTTATAGAAATGGCCAGGCCGGAATAACAGTCAGAGGGCAAAATCATCTGATCGAAGGAAACGACATCTCCTACACGATCCAGCAGGATCCATGCAATATTACCTACGCGAACGAGAGTTGGCTCGACTCCGATGGGATTGATTTTTACGGGAGCGGTCACATCTTCAGAAAAAACATTATCCATGATATTTCCTATGGCCTGGATGGGTACACTCAGGGAACTACTTGCAACCTTGCCAACCTTTCAAATCTAGCTAATGATTATGAAAAGGATCCACACATTGATTGTTTTCAAACATTTGGCGGCAACGAAGTCGCCGGACATGACATCCTTTTTGAGGATAATACCTGCAATCTACCCTCTTTTTCAGCACAATACGGATTGGCAGCCAAAGGTTTACAGGTGGAGGGAGGTGCATACAACCTTACGTTTCGGGATAATATAGTGATTTCAACTTTGTTAGCCCGGATAACCGACGCCCATGACGTAATTATAGATAATAACACCTTCGTCGGTCTCCCGAATGACCCAAACTCACAAGGTATCTACTTTTATAAAACTACCCAGGCAACCGTACAGAATAATATCTTTGCGTATCAACAAAATGGTGTGGGCTCCATCTTTCCTGACAAACCGTCGGCATTTACGTTAAATGCAAGCTTTAATTGTGTTTTCCGCAATGGCGGCAATCCCTGGCGCCCCAAAGATCCGGGTGATGTATGGGGGCTGAACCCGCTCTTTGTTAACGAGGCCAGCGGAGATTATCATCTACAGGACGGGTCACCATGCATTGATAAAGGGACCGACCTCGGGCCGAGCATGGATTTCGACGGCATTCCCAGGCCACAGGGCGCTGGCTACGACATGGGCGCTTACGAATACCGTAATCCTTGATCGTAACTATAACTTAAATATTTTTAATGCTTATTTCAATGCCAACATTACGCCGTTGATACTTTGCTCGATTTACCAATGAGTCTACTCGAAAGATCTGATTTTTGTCTTTGAGAATATCTGTCTTCATTTCTATCACAGGAATGACTTATCAATCTCATCTAATACATCCGCATCAATATTTTTGTCAAACTTTCTAGCAAATAAACAATCCTGGTTTATAAATATATTAAAATCTTTCAGTTTGAAGATCTCCGGATGCCACGACCCGGTCCAATTAATACATCTCAAATTATCGTTCACCACCCGATTCGCCAACGGTGAATTCAAGAGGACGGTCTGAAAAAAAATCTCCTCCGGTAATAATACATGCCGAAAGAACCTGATAAACGCGGCATTCTCCCGTACAAACTTATTCAAATATTCAATACATTCCCACGACAAACACCAGTAGGCACTTCCTCCAAACAACTTGTAATTCAAGGGTATTTTGCGCCGGGCAGGAAATATCTCAGCTATAGCCGAGCCAACTAAGTCTAGAAAGGATTGTTTAAAACGCCCCTTTTTAGGGATGGAATGGTTCCGGCCACGGATATTAAAGTGCCAATAATTAAGACGATCCAACCCGCCATTCTCGTTTTTCCAATGCTCATTGCTGGGTAATGTAAAATATTCTAAAAAGGATTTCGCATCCCCCTTTTCCAAAACCTGCTTAATGTACTTGTTCGTTTTAATGGGGTAGTCTTGTCCTGTTAATAGTATGACATAATCATACTTAATTCCGGATGTAATGATTTCTTGAATTCCGTTCAGTGTGGCCTCAACATGAGAAAAGTCTCCATAATTGCATACGAGACGGTCAAGGAATCGGACATTCTTAATCGAGCTTAAAGGGTCATACATTCTTTTATAGTTTTCATCATCCGTCTTCTTGTCAACGTGAATGAGAAAGGAGTCCTCCTTTGTATTGAGCTTGCACACAAGTCGTACCAACTGATCAGGTAATTTGTGAGCAAGAATGATATATGCTATCCTCATACCAACCTCTAAACCCTATTATGGGACGAAATTGCCTGATCGATCTTGTCTAAAACCATTGAATCTTCACTCATATCGAATTTCCTGGCAAATAAACCATCAGTTTTCATAAAATGGTTTAAATCCTCCAGCCGGAAAATGTCAGGGTGCCAATTCCCGGACCAATTAATGCATCTCATATTATCGTTCACCAACGTATCTCGAAGAGGTGAATTTAGAAGGACGGTCTGAAAAAATATCTCGTCCGGTATTAAGACATAATGAAAGAACCTGACAAATCCGTCGTTTTCCAGAATAAATTTTCTCAAATATTCAATACACTCCCTTGACAAACACCAATAGGCGCTCCCACCAAATAGCTTGTAGTTCAATGGCAATATGCGCCGAGCCAAAAACATTCCAGAAAAGGAGGACAACAAATGGTCTGAAAAGGATTGTTCAGAACGGACCTTCCTGGGAAATGCAAATCTTCTCCAGAAGATATCGAAGTGCCAATAATTAATGCGATCCAACCCGCCGTTTTCATTTTGCCAATGCTCATTGCTGGGTAATGAGAAATAATCTATAAAGGATTTCCCATTCCGATCTCCCAAAAACTGCTGAATATATTCATTGGATTTTATAGGATAATCCTGTCCGGTTAAAAGTATGACATAATCATATTGAATGCCGGAGGAAACTACTTCTTGAATTCCTTCCAGGCTCGCCTGCAAATGGGAAAAGTTCGCATATTTGATTACAAGGCGGTTCAGGAATCGGACGTTTTCATAAGTGCTCAAAGGCTCCCTCATCATCCGGTATGTTTCGTCGTCAGCTTTTTTGTCGATATGAATAAAAAACGAGGCGCCTTCCGAGTTAAGCATACAGACAAGGCGTACGAGTTGTTCGGGTAATTTATGTGCCAGAATGATATATGCAATTCTCATCATACACTCTATAGATCACGTACTGACAAAGCTACCTGATCCATCCTATTTAAAATGTCTGGATCCAGGCTTATATCGAATTTCCTGGCAATTAAACAATGTGTCTGAGCAAGTTTTTCCAGATCGGGAATATGCAATATCTCTGGATGGCGGGAAATAGACCAATCAATATATCGTAGATTATCGTTGACCACTCTATCGGCAAATGGCGAATTCAAGAGAATTGTCTGGAAAAAGCTTTCTTCCGGGATTAACACATGACGAAAGAATCTGACGAATCTTGCATTCTCCTGCACAAATTTATCCAAATATTCAATACACTCCCTTGACAAACACCAATAGGCACTGCCACCAAATAACTTGTAATTCAAAGGTATCCTTCGTCGAGGCGGAAAATTCTCAGACAAAGCCGACCAAATCGGATCCAAAAATGACTTCTTGAAACGACCCTTCTTGGGAAAGGCCAGGCTCCTCGCAAAGAAATTGAAGTGCCAATAATTTACGCGGTCCAACCCGCCATTTTCATCCTTCCAATGCTCATTACTTGGCAAGGGGAAGTACTCCATAAAGGATTTCCCACCGCTAACTTCCAAAAATTGATGAATATATTCGTTGGGTTTTATTGGATAATCCTGCCCTGTTAACAGGATGACATAATCGAACCGAATACGGGAAGCAATAATTTCGTGAATTCCTTCCAGGGTAGCTCCGACATGGTTGTAATCTCCGTAATAGCGCGTATGCCGCTTGAGGAACCAGACATTCTTAAATGCGTTCAGAGGTTCACTCATTTTTTTGTATGTTTCTTGATTCGCTTTTTTATCAACATGAATAAGGAACGAATCCCCCTCTGTGTTCAGCTTGCAGACGAGGCGCACTAATTGCTCAGGTAATTTATGAGCCAGAATGATATACGCAATTCTCATTTACGCCTCAAACTGGAAGATAACTCCGTAAAGAAGTTAATTGATCCAATGTAGAATGGATAGCGAATTATCCGGAGAAAGAAAAAAGGTGAACGAAGGTTCATTTTATTCTTCTTTTTGTATCCCTGATCGACCTTTTGATAAGTTATACATAATCTCCGCTGTTCGTTCGGCATTCCTAAAAGAAAACAGTTCCTCGGCGATCTTGCGATTCACAACGCCTTGCTTCTTTCGTGCCGATTCTGAACTATATAGCTTTCGAATTGCCTGAGCCAAACCGTGCACATCGTTTTCTTCGACGATTATTTCCGGAACTATGCGTGGTATTTCCACATGGCGGGTCGTTATAATCGGTTTTCCAAAAGCCATCGCTTCCATAATAACTGTAGGAAACCCCTCTGCAACACCATTTCTGTCGAAACGGGAGGGAGCACAAAAGACATCACATGAACGATACATCGCTTTCAGCGCATTACCGCTCAATACCCCAAAGAATGCCACCTGTGCATCAATCCCGATTTCGTGGGCAAGACTCCTCACGTCAATTGTGCCGCTGCGTCTTCCCATATCTCCAACGACCCATATCTCCACGTCTGGCAGAGCCAGTTCTTTTACAGCTCTGAAAAGGATATCATGTCCTTTTCTCTCATCGAAATATCCAACAATCAGGATAATGAATTTCGTGGACGGATGATATTCGTCGATATCCACGCTAACCCTGACCACCTCAATACTTGCCGGGTCAATCTGGTAGCGAGTCTGAAGGAGTTCCTTGTTGTACTCCGTAACTGTAATGATCTGGTCGCAATTATTTAAGGCATGGACGAACAGTGGAGGATTTGGATTTTGGTAAAGTTCATAAGCGTGAAGCGTAACCACCAATGGCCGTTTCAATATCTCTTTACAAAAATAGCCTATAAACAACTTGTGATCGCCAAAAATGGAATAGATAATTTCAACGTTGCCCATTTTACTGGCAAAATACCAGGCAATTGCAAAATCCATCAAGGCCTTGAATCGGATCGCCGTTCTGAGGATGGAGATATATTTAAAGGGAGATCGAAGTGCAAAATAAGGCTGAAGTATGAGAATCATGATCGGATTCCAGCGCTGAACCCGCCACTCAGGTCTTGGATTATATAATCCAGGTTTATTTTTTGTCGGAAAGAGCGACAATTTCGCGCCCTTATTGGAAAGGACCGACAATTCGCGGAAAACAAAATGTTCCATCCCATCTTTTATACTTAAAATTACACCGACTTGCATAATCAGGTTCTCCGAATTCAACTGAAAGCCAAATGATAAAGAAAGGGTTTGTTGCACATTATGTTGGTAGAGCCCTCTTTGCCAGACTTGCCATGCTGATAGAGCGAAGCTGGTTATTCTTGACGTGTTTGGCAACCGATTCAAACAACCGCCTAAGTTTTTCAAAATCCCTTTCGGTGCGAAATTCATAAGGATGAGAATATATATGAATAACTTTCTTCTCGTTGGCGGCTTTGTCGACCCCTTTAACAATTTGCTGTATGTGAAATCCATTCAAGTTCAATCGCTCGAGCAGCAGATCAAATTTCCGATTTATCCTCAACAGACTTCTGGATGCAGGTAGGTTAATTAAGCCTGAAGGATTTGTACTAACTTTATATACTTGCGGTGTGCGGAATTGTGTTATGAGGTCAATCCGATTAAGGAGTTTGCCTACGAAGGGTATGGAATAATAATCCGGTGGCAGCAATTCATCACCACGGTAACAAACAAACCCATATTCCTTAAATAGGTCGATATGCCCAACCTGATTCCGAGGAAATACAACAGATGCAGGGCGGCTCACATTCATCCGCTGGGTTACCCGCAACCATTCCTCTATTTCAATCCGGGCATCCTGCCGGCTCAATATTTTTTCATTGAAAATTCGGTGTGTGTATCCATGAAAAGCGATTTCGTGCCTCCCGCTTCGCTGCACTAGGATCTTCATAATATCGGCGCCATACCATAACGGGGAGTTTGCATCGTAGATTTGATCAAAGCTCGCATATCGGCCTTTCCAATCTAGAACAGGGCAAATCTCACATTGCTCGCATTTCTCGTAGAACAAGTGGCCAACAACTGCCCATGTTGCTACTAAGCCGAACTCATCCAACATATCAAGGATTCGGATTATCGCATTGCGTTCCCGTTTTCCATCTTTTGAAAAGATACCGGGCCGAAAACTGTCGAAGTGCCCCCACGCAAGCTCGGTGTCCAATGAGAACAAGAAATATCCTGCATCCTCCGCTTCATCATGCGGGTCCAGGTTCATTCCAAATTCCTTTCAAGTCCATATTCCAATGCTCGACTCAATTTCAAGGCTGATTCATGCCAGGTCCACGAATGGGCTGCAGAGGCAGCCAGGATACCCATGTCCTTCATCGAATCGCGGTTCTTCCAGGTTAACTGAAGCGCGCCTAACAAACCGGATAAATCCGCGTTCTCTGCCCAGAAAACATACTTTCCCTCACCCGCAACATCCGTATGACAATCGATCCGCGTAGCCAGTATCGGCATTCCGGCCGCCATATATTCGAACAGCTTCACGGGGCTGCTGACTTGAAACTTTATTTCATTCGGAAAAGGGAGGACGCCCACATGAGCTTTTGCCAAAAGCTGGGGAATATCGATATGTGGCACTGGTCGTTTAACCTTGATCCGCTCCTGGGTTCCACGGGCGAATTCTACAAGACAATCTCGCTCATCCCCATCTCCAACCAGCCATAATTCGAAAAACATTCCTTCAGAATTTGCCTTTTCAACGGCACGGCAAAAATTCATCAGGTTGCGCTCAATATTCAAAGTCCCGATATAGATCAAACGCACAGGGTCACTTTGAGACGGCCAGAGGTGAGCCTGCGGGATATTCTTAAATAGGTCGAGACTTACACCCGATGGCCAGGTACCCCACAGCATATCCTTCGGCGTTTGGATGAAATCCGCCAGCCGGGAAGTGATCGTCACGTATCCGTTCACCCAATGTCTGGATTCTCTGCCAACAAAATCCTGAAACTTGCCTCGCAGCAATCCCTTTAATCCTTGCCGGCCGGGAGGCGGCATATGCAGGGACCGGACATCGATTACAAATAAAGGGCGCTGTTTCCTCAACAACTTACAAACCAATTTTACAGGCAGTAGCCAAATGGCGGACAACCGATCAAAAAGGATGATATCCATCCCTAAACGATAATGTAAGAGGAGCCAATAAATTCCTAGATGATATATCAAATGGCGCACGAGATATATATTGGGCATGGGAACGCAATAGACCTCGGTGCCGTCAATGGATTTTCGGCTAGATGGTCCGGCTGCAACCAGCAGAACCTGCCACCCCATCTTGCGAAGTTCAAGACTTGTATCAAGCCAGGTGGCCGAATCCATTGCTTGATCCAAATGGCCTCCATAAATCCAGACAAGAAAAGGCTTCCTGTTATCCCGACTCACGCAATAACCTCGAGATAAGTTTGTAGAAGTTGTCTTGCAAGCACATCCCAATCGTAATGATCAACAACCAGTTTTCGAGCAGCTTCGCCTATGCGCTGTCGCAAATTGTGGTCTTTAAGAAGTAGAAGGGTTTTCTCAGCAAACTGCTCTGGGGTATCTGCGACCAGGAGATGTATGCCATCCACGACATCCAAACCTTCGCAACCGATGGATGTGGTAACAACCGGCCTCCCCAAAGCCATTGCTTCAAGGATCTTCAAACGCGTTCCTCCTCCTGCCCGTAAGGGAACGATACAAATCGTACTTCGCTGGTAATAAGGGCGTACATCTTCTACCGAGCCTGTCACATGGATATTATCGCTTGTAAGTTCCCTGATTTCACGAGCAGGATTAATTCCTGTTATCCACAGAATTGCCTCAGGAATTTTTACCTTAATTTTCGGAAATATGTCTCGGCAAAAATAAAGTATTGCATCAATATTCGGCCGGTAATCCATATTACCCACAAATATCAATGCGGGAGCCCCTTCGGAATCCGGTAAAGGACGATATTGTTTGGTATCAATTCCATTCGGCACGACGTTTATTTTCAGGCTGGGATTGGAGTTTAAAAGAAGACGCCGATCCGAGTCAGAAACTGCAATACAGCGTGAAAAACGCTCCGTATAGTAAGGTTCCCAGCGCCTCATCATTATGCTGTAAAACAATGCTCGTAATTTCCTTGACATTTTTGGCTCGAGCTTGGATATTCTGTCATATTTACTAAAAATCACATCATGGAAGGTCACGACAGTTTTTGACTTCCCCAGGGGCTGAAGTGCCTCCCAATATAGGCTCATATGGGAATTTTCAATATCAACAATGTCGAAGTCAATCTTTGACCTGAGTATTCGTATCTTTTCAATAAGCTCTTTGGACTGAAAGTGCCTAAGCTCAATCGGGCGGCCGCTCACCAAAAATTGAATTGCTTCAATGGGGTGGTCAAGGGCATTGGATGGCTTAAGTTCAACCGTCTCAACACCTTTGCAAAATTTCAACAAGTCTGGTGTGTAACTGGCCTCGGTTTCATTGTCCACCAGTGTGGCCATCCAAAGATCATGTTCTTTGCTAATTCTTTTCGCCAGGTTGTAATTTCGAATGGATGCACCGGAAGAGGGAGGATACGGCAAATGATCTGCAATCATTAATATCCGCATAACTTCCTCAATTTTTTCCGGGACTAGGCTGGTCCAGTACATTTTGAAAATAGACCAGGATCCGATCAACAATTCGTTCCAGAGTAAATTGATTGTGTACGATTTCCAAAGCCGCTGTTTTCAATCTTGCAGCCAGACCGTCTACAGTTAACACACGATAGACTCCTTCGGCAAGTCCGGCCGGATCATTTGCAGACACTATTAAACCATTTTCATTATCAGTGATTAATTCCGGAATTCCACCGCGATCGGTAGCAATTACTGGAAGACCACCGGCCATCGCTTCCAGGATTGTTCCGCCAATAGGTTCCTCCCATCGCGATGGAAAAAGCAGTATGTCATAGTGTCGGTATGATTCAAGAAGTTCGCGATGGTCGACCTTGCCCAGGAAATTTACATACGCCACGAGATTAAGCTGCAAAACTAGGGATTTAAGCCAATTTAAATAGTCCTCTGCTCCAGACCCAGCAAGATCGAGACGAATGGTTTTAATCCCCATTTTGTCGACCAGAATCGCAAGAGCTTTAATTGCGTCATCCGGGGCCTTTTCGCTGCATAACCGGCCGGCGAATAATAATCGGAAACCATCTTTGGGGTTGTACGTACTCTCCCCACCGGGTTCGATCACCCATTCTGAAGGTATTCCTCTCGGTATGACCGTTATGCTATTTTCCGGAAAACCCTTCTCAACATAGGTATTTTTGAGTGCCTGGCTCACTGTCATAAGATGATCCAGGTCAATTTGGTGAAAACTCCCCAGGCCATCCATAGCCAAACGAAATCTCCGCTTGAGAGGATCAGATTCTTGATAAAGCTCCTCTTTCAAAGTGGAAAGCCAATCACTGCCGAGAGTGAATACCGTTGGTATATTTGCATCCTGTACTGCTCGAATGGGTCCGGTGCCAGTATTATAGAGCTTCCATAAAAAAGCTATATCCGGTTTTGTCGAAGATATCAATTCCTTGGTAATGTTATAGTTCTTCCGGCTTAAGATGAACCATTTTAATTGCGAAGTCCGACCACGAAAATGGAATGGATCGGGCAAATCCTTCATTGGATCTAACGCACCCGCTGGGTTGATGTAAAGCTTACGGTATACATTCCCATCGATGCATTCCCGGTTAACTCCCCAGGTGCTGGTCAGTATTACAACCTGGTGGCCCCTCTTCGCCAATTCTTCTGCTGTCTCTTTGCAGCGCAATTCATATCCTCCCATATAATAGGGTGGATATGCCTCGGTAATAATCAATATCCTCATTTTCTGGATGCCCATAACCGGATTTTCTGTAGAGGCAACGCAGCGGCTATTTGCGACTCCGCTATGAGGAAATCAAGGTCTTGTCTGGTGTAAATTGAAAGAAAACCACAACCCAGTATAAATGCAAAAAGATAGATACTCTTCAGCCAAAAAGGTGTTGGGTGAGTCGCAAGGACGATAGCAGCCCAAACACCAAACACTAGAACGGGTTTCAAATATGCTGAATCCTTCACTTGTGCCAATCTTTTTAAGAAAAGAACGTTTAACGGCACGGCAAGTATTGTACCTAAGGTGGTTGCAGTCGCGGCTCCCATGAGACCATCAAGCGGGACAAGAATGACCGCCCCAATCCAGCTTGCGGCTGCATTGACTGAATTAATGATCATCGGTTTTTTGCTGTCACCTAAAGCCACAATTGTCGTGCCCATGATATTACCCATCAACGAGAAGCACAGGTTGATCATTAGCACGGCAAATATCGGTGCGCTTGAATCGTACGCGGCGGAAAAGAGTAATCGAATAATTTCTTGGCCGAACAACAAAGAAATCCCCGCACCTAAAAGGGTTATGAAAGCCAGAATCCGAAGTGCGTGACTAAGGAACTCAGCGATGGCTGCCTGGTCGCCTTCCGCCGATATCTTTGCAAGTATCGGATAGAAAACGGATCGAAAGGGAGTATACAGGTTGCGGAGGGAATCGGGGATTTTACGCGCAACTTCATAAAGGGCAATGTCAGTGGGTCCGAGGAATGCAGCAATCACAACGGTATCGATTCTCAAAAAAATAAAACCTAATATATCGTTGATTTGCAAAGGAAACCCGAATCCAATCACCTCCTTGAAAATATCGGCCCGGAAAATCAGGCGCTTCTTGATCGGGATGGCGACAAACGCGAAAACACTCGCCGCAATTGATGATAACGCCCGGATTAAGATTAGCACGGTAATGGTTCGTTCTGTTCCGAAAATGAAACCAATGAGTAAAACAAGATTAGACAAACTTAATATTAAATCGCTCATCCCGATCTTGGAGAAAACAAGGCATCCTTGCAGAATCGCTCTGAAGAGAGATCGAAAGCTTTCAAGGGCAAATAAAAGAGGAACGTAAAGTACGTACTGCGGAAGCAGCGATTGACCAAATAAGGATGTCAGGAGAGGGCTGCCAAACCAGGCAAGTAGACCTGCTACTACGACGACGATACCCCGCAGGATAATAGACACACCGAAGAATTGCTCTTTTCTTGCATCATCTTTTGCCCCTGCAATGAAGCGGGGAACCGAGGTTTCGATACCAAGGGTACTAATCTGTCCAAGAAAAGAAATCACTACAAGTATTAGGGTATATATTCCAAATGCATCACTAGGAAATTTGTGGGTTATTAATATTGTAGTGACAAGACCCAGCACCAGGCCGAGAACGCTGTAAACACTAAGCGAAATCGTGCTCGATACTACGCGAGGGTTCGAAGGTCCGGAAGATGCATCGCTCACTACACTTCTCCCGGCGCAGGTAGATCCACCGGTTTACCAGGATTCAACCTAAACATAGCCTCGTTAAATCCAAACATAATGCCAATCAATGGAGACCAATAAGCCTGCATAAACATCGGATTTACTATTGCACCGAACAAGACACCAAGATATGTGAGGGCAAAGCTCAAAGAATAAGCCCTCATTTGCGGATCCAATATCAGCCGCCAGTTCTTAAAACTTCGCACCAAAAAAGCGATGGAAACCCATGCAAAACAAAGATATCCCAATATCCCGGTTTTCATCAAGATCCAAAAGTGACCATTGTGGATGTAGGCCAGCAAGTCACCAATGTTCGGGTTATGTGGCCGGTAATTTGCACCCAAGCCCAAACCCAGGAAGGGATGAGCGATCACCTGCGGGAGCACGTACTGGTTTTCAACGATTCTCCATTGCAGGCTGTTATCACCCAATTCGGTCGGTGTGAGGAGCGTCCCAAACCGACTTAAAGTGGCATTCAGGAATTCAGTAATAAACGTATTCGATGATGTCTGGACAAGGAAAATAACAAGCGCAACGATCACTACACCAAGCAAGCTTAATGCAAATAGCCTCGGCAATTCCCGATTTCTAACCAGATAAGCCATGACCAACACGGCGATAACTGTCATGGCCCAGAAGCTGCGATTGAAGCTTACAATGATTGCTAGAATGATCAAACCACACTGCAGGAATGTCCACACTGTCTGCTTCCTTTGGCTACCCAATGCCAAAAGGGCGATGGTCGAAATCCCGAGAACCATTACGAGAGCCTGGCCAGGTGGTAGAACTCGAGTGATACCGACATACGTTGTATCCTGGGTCGTCAGGTTTTCGACACGTCCAGGCAGGAAAGACAACTGAGAGCCGATAAAAAACTGGATCACCATCACGCCCGCCACAAATGTGGCCAGGACCAGGAGAGAATTAGCAAGGGACCTAAGTTGCTTTTCTTCACGCAGGAGATTCGTGACTGCAAAGAAGACCAGGTAGTTAGCTACAACTCGCACTTCTCCCAGGCTATCTTTCAAAGTTAACAACGATCGGCTGATGGCTAGAATGGTTGAGAAAAATGCGATGCCTACAAACAAAAGGAGGGGTAAATCCAGAGGAGTATGAATGAGATTGAATTTAGGCTCTACGAACGCCCGCAGCAAAATCAATATCAAAGTTAGCAAAAGAAGGATATCGTTCAGGTAGATATGCCCAATACCAATCGAAATACCGATATTGGCATTGCCATATAAAATAGTGGAGTTGAGGATAACTATTCCCAAAATGGCGATTATCGGCGATTTTATGATAAGTGGAATGAGGATAATAATGAAGAGAGCAGCAACCAAAATAAGGGGAGAAGTATAAACAATAGAGATCCCCAGGATTAACCCCACGATAACAGATAGAAAACCTAAATAATATTTAGATGGAACTTGCTCGAAAAATTGGGCTATCATGGATTTTTCAGACCTTATTAACTATATTTAATCAAGTTCAGCTATACCAATAAACCAGGACCTTTAAGGAATATTACCGGTCACACTAATGATTATCTTATTGATAAAATAATCCAACTGACTTGGCTACAAATTCGATTTCCTGATCGCTAAGTTCTGCGTACATAGGTAACGATAATATTTGAGGTGTTATTTTTTCTGTAATGGGTAGATCGCCCGGTTTATATCCTAAAAATATGGTCGCGGCTTGCATATGGACAGGTATTGGGTAATGGATCCCAGTAGACACACCTTTATTACTGAGGAAGGTCTGCAACTCATCGCGCTTCGGTGCGCTAATAACATATAAGTGATAAGCAGGGATATTACCGGGAGCTTCTGCTGGAGTAGTTACCGGGGTATTTTTCAATAACTTGTTATACAACTTTGCATGTTCCTGCCGTTTTTCATTCCAACCGGCAAGATATGGTAGTTTAGCTCGCAATACTACAGCTTGGATTTCATCCAAACGTCCATTTAAGCCAACCAAGTCATGGTGATAGCGAATACCCGAACCATGGTCACGAATTTTACGGATTTTGATCGCAAGTTCAGGGTCATTCGTTGTTATAAATCCACCTTCTCCGTACCCTCCCAGGTTCTTTGAGTAATAAAAGCTAAAACCTGCTGCGTCTCCTAAAGTACCTGCTTTCCGTCCTTTATATACTGCCCCATGAGCCTGACAGGCATCTTCAACAACCCGTAAACCGTGCCGCGAGGCAATTTCCATTATCGCGTCCATGTCGACCGTTTGACCATATAAATGGACAGGTAGTATTGCCTTAGTATGTGATGTGATCTTCGACTCGATTTGAGATACGTCCATAAGATAAGTAGCCGGATCAATATCAACAAAAACCGGTTTAGCACCTGTTAATAGAATCGCCTCTGTAGTCGCAATAAAAGTATGTGAAACCGTAATTACTTCATCGCCTGGACCAATGTCCATAGCCCGGAGGATGATATTAAGGGCAGCGGTTCCATCACTAACCCCAATACCAGCCGAAGCTCCACAGAATTCAGCAAACTCTGTCTCCAATTTCTGAACATTCTCCCCCAAAAATAAATGCATACCATCCAATACTTCCTCAATACCCGAAAGTATCTCTTTCTTCAAAGGAGCATATTGTTTCTTCAGGTCTACAAATTGAATATTCAAGCGTTATCTCCTGGAGTCTGTTCTTGAATTCGGAGAACACGTGCCGGGTTACCCGCTACTATAGTATAAGGAGGTACATCACGAGTAACCACACTCCCGGCTCCTACAATAGCATGTTCTCCTATGGTAACGCCGCACAATACAGTAACATTGCTTCCAATAGAGGAACCGCGTTTCACCAGGGTGGTTACACAGCTCCAATCAGCCTCTGTTTGAAGTTGACCCGTGGAGGTCGTAGCGTGCGGATATTTATCGTTAATAAACATCACGCCATGACCGATGAACACTTCATTTTCAATCGTAACGCCTTCACAAATAAAGGTATGGCTGGAAATTTTTACGCGATTTCCGATCCGCACACCTTTCTGTATCTCGACAAAAGTACCAACTTTTGTGTCGTCGCCGATCTCGCATCCATATAAATTGACGAAGGCATAAATTTTAACCCCTTTACCAAGTTTAACGTCAGACGCGATACGAGAGAATTCTGCTGTTACCACGGGATCAACTCTTGTGTGGAACTTTTATTAAGAGAACGTTGAGCCGCCTCAAGAATTTTAATCACTCGCAACCCGCTGCGACCGGAACTCTTGGGTTGTGTATGATTTGAAATGGAGTCCAAAAAATGCTGGCATTCTTGCATCAAAGGTTCGACATAGTGAACATACGGGATAACAATATCACCGCTGCGATAATTTAATTGGAATTCTCCAAATCCGTCGGAATAATCCGGTGCCTCAACGCCCTTATCGAATAACTTGATTCTTCCTTCACCATCCATATCGTTGTAAACGGCCATTTTTTTACTTCCGACGACAGTCAGACGCCGCACCTTTCGAGGATCAAGCCAACTTACATGCACATATGCCGTCACATTTCCCGGGAAGGTAAGGCTTAAGTATGCGACATCAATCACACCCGGAAACACACAGGCCACACCTTGGGCACTTACGGAGATGGGTTCCTTATCTAGGAGGAAAGTCAATATCGAAATATCATGCGGGGCAAGATCCCAAATAACATTTGAGTTACGGTTGAAGAGTCCAAGGTTTAACCGTGCCGTATCGAAGTAATACAAGTCCCCCAATTCGTTGTTCTCAATATATTTCTTCAATTCCAAAATAGCAGAGTCGTACTCAAAGGTGTGGCCCACCATTAAGATCAAATCTTTATCGTCGGCGATTCGAATCAATTCTTCTGCATCCTTGCTGTCGAGGGTAAGCGGTTTTTCGACCAGCACGTTCAATCCATGCAGGAGGCATTCTTTTGCAATCTGAAAATGAGTTTGAGGGGGCGTGGAAATTACAACAGCGTCTAATCCCATATTGAAGAGATCCCGATACTCACGTGTCAGGGTTACGCCGGGATACCTGATCTTTGCGCGATTTAGTTGTTCTTCTTTTTGATCCGCGATCGCAATCAGCCTTGACATCGGAAGTTCATAGAAATTCCGGGCGAGATTCGGCCCCCAATACCCAAAACCGATTACTCCTACTCTCATTACATCCATGGTGCTTTTTCCTCTCTTAACTAGTGGGCGCCCTTCGTGGAAATGATCACGAAGGGAGTCCGTAACGCGATTTGTAAATCCAACCACAGGGATTGGTTATTAATATATTCGATATCGAGTCTCGTCTGCTCGTCAAAATCTGCCGCACTGCGGGCGGTGACCTGTTGCAGGCCGGTAATTCCGGGCTGGGCTTGCAATCGTCCCATATGCCAGGGCTTGTACATTTTTATCTCATAGGGAATGGCGGGCCTTGGGCCCACCAGACTCATATCTCCGCGCAAAACATTCAACAATTGCGGTAATTCGTCGAGACTTAATTTACGCAATAGTTTTCCAGGCCGGGTTATTCTTGGATCTTTTATTAATTTTCCGACTCCTGTCTCTTCGCCCTGCAATTCCATCATTTTTTCCTGGTCATTCTCAATCAAAGCCTGGACAAATTCCTGATGAATGGTTGAATCAGTATTTACATGCATTGTGCGGAATTTGTAACAGGGAAATGTTACTTCTCTCCATTTAATATATCGGCCCTGATATAGTCTTTTTGATCCAACACGCTCCTGTACAAAAAATACCGGACCAGGCGAATACAATAAGATGGCTATTGCGATCAATAACATCAAGGGCAATAGGATGACCAATAAGGTCAGAGAGATTACGATATCCATCAACCGTTTTACAAAATAATAGAATATCCGGTCTTTGGCCATCAAATGGATGGTCTTTGGATCGTCGTTGAACACTAAATCGAGATGAGTCTTATTCTGCAATTGTTTACCTATTAGAAACTCAAACAAGTTCCTGCTTTCGAATCGAGAGGTCCAGTACCTAAGGTCTCTCCGTTTTTATTTCAAAAACATCTGTTTCTCTCCAGGAAACGGACAACAGATTCCATTTAATACTAACTAGCAATATACCCTCATACAACCGGTAAAGCATTACAGCCGACTTACAGCGACTTATTGAAGTTGTAATTTTGGGGAGTTTAAAACTCCCCAAAATTAGCCATGGAAGTTCATCTAATCGTCTTTCCGACGAATATGCAATTTCTCAAGGAGTGTAGTCAGCCAATTCTTACGACGCGAACGATTATGCGACCAGCTTTGAATGGCTAATATCAACAAGATCAGAGCAATTAGAATGACTGTTACTACCAATACAGGAATAATCCAACTCTGACTTTGAGTATAGGGTAGGCTGGGTCCGAGAATAGGCGATACAACCGTTGCCGTAGGGACTTGCGCAACTATACCCCCGAGCCCACTGGAAGTTACACGAGTATCGGTTGCTATAATCTGGCGGTTATTAATTACGGCAAAATTCCCGGTAACCTGCCAATTCAAGCTGGGATCAAGCAACGATGTAGTGGCCCATTGCACTCCCTCAACCCCGTTTCCTACCACTGCCATCACTATTCTACTTGCATTCCATGGGGAGGATGCCATCTCAACATAACCCAGAGGAGACGTGGGGGAAATCAGATAGGTTACCTGTAGGTTACTTTCCTTGGCAACATCATTGGTTCCTGAAAATGGTGCGGGAAGGTTATTGCTGATTTCACCCATGATAGGCAACTGGCTGGGGTGGCCAACTATCAAGAGATTATAGTTCGATCGATCTGCTACAGGCACTCCATCTGCATAAAAGGCAGATAAGGCGGCAAGCGAGCCTTTTGATTTATTACCGATATAAGAGGCAAGCTGTACGGCTTCGCGCCAGGAATCCAAATCGTTGTGAGGTAAAACAAAGGCAGTATCGCTTAGCACCGGGTTGTATGCAAAAAGTGCAGGAAATTCAGTCAAATCGTAATTAGACACTGAGCTAACAGCTGTGGGAGTAAGAGGCAGGTGCAGGAGTGATTGAGGCCAGATATTCACCCACAAACCTTGTGTATCAGGAGGAGTACAGTCATCATTGGGTACGATAGTCGCACTGATCTCCAGCGAGTTCGTGCCTGGCCGCAACTCTGATGTCGGCAACTGGAACTTGACCTGGTTTGTTGACTGGGCCGCTGTTACATCGCTCATGCGTACACTGCCGATCGGTCGATTATTGAGCAGCACTACAATTCCGGATCGGTCGTAATTAAGCAGGGCCGAATGGCCGTAATCCAATTCGAAATAGGCTTCGGGCGTCACGGTGTATCCCAACGGAACAAAGAAGTTGAACGAGACGTTGTTTACACCCCTTCGTTGAAACACATTACCTGTGG
This sequence comes from uncultured Anaerolineaceae bacterium, assembly GCA_964585035.1. Taxonomy (GTDB): domain Bacteria; phylum Chloroflexota; class Anaerolineae; order Anaerolineales; family Villigracilaceae; genus Fen-1038. Next base: position 1,764 of record CAZPCR010000003.1, on the reverse strand, counting down.
AACCAAGATCGGCTAATGATTGGTCTGTAGCCCGTGTTGTCGAGACAGGAATAGTCTGAACCTGTTGGACAATGGAAAGGTTAGAGTAGGTGTTAGGGCGCATAACACCACTACTGAGAGCCTGGGCGGCCTTGATCGTTGCTTTATCCGTATTACCGGATACCACAAGAACAACCCGTGCCGCATTCCAGGGTGAGTTTATCATTTGGATTAATCCGTCATCCGGTCCGGCTCCGGCGAAACTAAATTGACCGCCGTTATCGGGGACCGGTAACTTCTGCAACTGTACCAAAGTGGGTAGGGAACCTGCCTTGCCTACGAAAATCAAGTTGGTAGAGGTGGCTTGCTGGGCAGTTAGTTTGCTGACTGTGGTCATATCCATGGTCAGGCCACCGATGGTAATATTTCCCAGACCGGCTGCTACAGAAAGCGCCGACTGCAATTCAGCAGCGGTAGGCTGGTCAGGGATTACTAAAAGCGCCGAATCCGGATTAAATGAGTTCTGGTAGAGCGGGCGAGGAAAATTTAACAGGCTGGTGTCCGGTTGGACTGAATCGTGCGGCAAAGTGAAATGGGAATTCGCATGTACGATAACGCTCATATTTTCATTGGCTAGACAGGAAAAATCGGCGTTGAGTACAATATTTAATTGCATACGACCGCTGGGATCCGTCGACACAAAGTCCTCAGGCGGGATCGAGATATTGGCTTCTGTTTCGCCAACCTGATTGAGCTGAAGGACATCCAGCGTTTTATTATTAAGGGATACGGTAAGAGTACCCCCTCCATAGACCACCTGCGAGTTGAGCTGTGTCTGAATAAGCGAGTTGAACGATACCGCCAATGAGAGGGTAAGCGCAGCCCCTGTTTTAAGACTCCAGTCAGCAGGAATGGCAAATGAAAATCCATTTGAATCAAACGGGCCAATAAGCTCAAATTCGCTTTGTTTAAGCTGAGAAAATGTCACGATATTTGGGTCGGTATATACAATGACGGGTACTTGTGTAGGTGTCGGTAGAGGTGTCGGAGTGGAGACTGGAGCCTGAGCTTGAACAGGAATAGAAACAGCCATATTCATTAAAAAGCTCAAACACAGGATAAAAACAAACAGTCGAAAGACGAATTTTTTATTCATATTGTTTTCCTTCTGTTGTAGCAAAAAACCTAAATTTCCTTTTTAGGCTGCTTTTTATTCCGTCCAAAGTGGACTCTTCTTATTCATGACAAATACGTGGGTATCGTTGTCTCGTCGAGCTTGTGCCAATGCCCTGTTTGCCTTGGCGATTAGTTGCTGTGCGGTGATTGAATCGCCATGTTCTGCCCCGCCAATATACGAATCGAGGTTTTCAACTCTTCCAAATTGGTCCAGATCAAATGGTTGGGAGAGGGCCTGGAAAATCCGTTCAAAAATTCGATGGGCGGCCATCCCGGTCGTATTGGGAAGCATAACAATAAAACTGACATCATTCCAGCGCCCAATGATGTCATTACCGCGCAATTCTTTGCGCAGCGATTCTGTTACTTTCTGCAGGGCCTTCTGCAAACCGGCAATTGGGAATGTATCGAGGAGGTCCTGCAGGGCATTCAGCTCTATGATTCCAACCGTCATAACTTCATTGGGTTTATTCGCAAGTTCCTCTTCAACGGTCCTTAAGAAGTATTTGCTGTTAAAAACCCCGGTATCGCTATCCAGTTTAAGTCCTTGCCTGAACGTCTCCAATTGAAGACGTAGTTGATCGCTTACAATGGCTAATTTAATCCCCA
>CAZPCR010000002.1:0-39721 GCA_964585035.1 uncultured Anaerolineaceae bacterium | reverse complement strand
TGGGGACGGTGGGACTTGAACCCACACGCCTTGCGGCACATGATCCTAAGTCATGCCTGTCTGCCAATTCCAGCACGTCCCCTGGCCTGGAATGCGGCGAAATTATAAAGCACAGGAGGGAGGGCGTCAATAAACGGGGAATGATGTTAACTTTTTACATATACGGGATTTGGTATAATCCCGCCCTATGTCCCGTGTTATTAATCCTGATTCTGTGGGAAAACTACGTACTCAACTCATAAAGGGCATTGTTCTTTCCATCCGTGAACTAGCCCGACAAACTGGAACTGGTGCAGAAACCCGTGATCTTGCAGCTTTTATTGCCCTTGCTTTAAAGTCTATTTCCGAAGGAATTGACGTAAGTGTCACGGCTTGGGAAAAACGGGATTATTGGATTAAAGCAGACAAATTCCGCATGGAATGGATGTGGACCGGTTCTACAGCGGTAAAGATGCGAAATGCAGTTTTGGCAGAAGACTGGGCAACTGTTGCCGTCCTCTCTGCACAAATTGCACAAAAATTCAATAAGATCCAGGTCAGCGAGAACCATCGATTAGGAAGACCCTGGATTGGATCATATGATCAATTAATTGGAAAATGAAAAACCCCCGAAGTTAAGAAGCTTCGGGGTTTTTCATTACTAGCTGAATAGGCGGGTCATTTCCCATTCTTTTACCTGATGTAAATCATTGAAGAGTCGAATAAACTAAAGGAAGAATAAACCAGAAGTTTATTTCAAAAGTCATGCTATAGTTAATAAGGAGTATCCATGAGCACATTTACAGATTTTTCAAACGGTTTGACAAGTGCTGTTCAAAAAGGCGGTGGAAGTACCGTCCTTATAGATGCGCGCCGACGTTATCCTGCGAGCGGTATCGTGTATGCATCTGATCTTATCCTAACGGCAGATCACGTCGTTACTCGCGAGGAAAACTTAAACGCAGCTGGTGCAGACGGCAAATCATATCCTGCTACAATCGCAGGCCGGGATCCTGGCTCAGACCTGGTGCTTTTGCGCCTGGCAGAAAAAGCTTTCACACCTGCCAGTATTGCCAAAGAGGAGCCAAAAGTGGGGCAACTTGTGCTCGCGCTTGGACGACCCGATAATTCCGGTGTTCAAGCCTCCTGGGGTATCATTACTGCCTTAGGCGGACCTACCCGAACCGGACGGGGCGGCTTATTGGATGCCTATATTCAAACAGAGACCACGTCGTATCCCGGGTTTTCCGGCGGCCCACTTGTTAATACTGAGGGTGAGGTATTAGGCCTAAATACTTCCGGACTTGCCCACGGTACAGCGTTGACAATCCCTATAAAATCTGCATGGCGTACCGCAGACTCACTCGCAAAACACGGCACAGTAAAACGTGGGTATCTTGGTGTACGAACACAAAGCGTTGACTTACCTGAGTCAGCACGGAAAGAACTTAAAAATAAGCAGGAGCATGGTTTGCTGGTTTTATGGTTGGAAGATAAGGGTCCAGCCGAACAAGGTGGCTTACTTGTGGGTGATATCCTGGTGAGAATAAGTGAGCAGATGGTCGGGGACCCGGATGATCTTTATTCCGCTTTGAACAGCGAGACGGTCGGTAAGTCGATCGCTGTCGAAATCCTGCGGGGTGGTAAATCCCAGGTTATTAAAGTCACTGTAGGTGAGAGAAAATAGATTGATCCGTGTCCTGCTCGTCGTTCCTTCCCCTGCTTTACGGGCAGGATTACGTTCTTTGCTTTCGTCTGATGATGAAATTAAAGTCGTAGATGAGCGATCCGAATGGAGCGACTCTTTGCAAGAAGGGCAATACGAAGCCGACGTGGTGATCACAACGTCGGCTTCGTATGCAGTTTACCCAACGGTAGAGGAAGGTGAGCTTTCATCGTCCGCAATTTTATTATTACAGGATGATGCCACAAAGATTCAATCTATTATGGCATCTCCACGGGTGTGGGGCATTCTGTCAACTGATGCATCTGCCGGCGAGCTGTGTGCTGCAGTGCGAGCTCTATCTCAGGGTTTGATCGTCGGCAGGCGCGAATTATTGTTTCCTTCAATGGATAATATTACCAGGGCTCGCGGGCCATTAACCGATCGAGAAACTGAGGTTCTGGCATACCTTGCAAAAGGATTGGCAAACAAACAGATAGCACTTGCTTTGGGGATCAGCGAGCATACGGTTAAATTTCACGTCTCATCAATCTATCTAAAATTGAACGCCGTCAACCGGACACAAGCCGTACGAGAAGGTTTACGCAATGGGTGGATTGTTTTGTGAAATTACATCAAACTTTCTCTCGCGCTCCAATTGCATAAGATGCTGCTCTGTATTATTCAACAATTCAATCATAAGTTCACGAATATGGTGGTTAAGGTAATGGTGTTCGAGCGTAGATAGAGGCAGGAAGCGCGCCCCAGCAACCACGTGAATGCAGCTTGACGCACCGCACAAATAGATGAAGGGAGAACTCATCTCCCATTCAGTTGAGGGGTAAAAGAAAGTCAGTTCATCGCCCGGAACCAGGTCGCGTGCAGCGAATACGAGCATTCGAGTCGTGTCGAGGAAAGTACTTGGTTCGCAAGAATGATTCATCGAAGCCAATTCCTTTACTTCCACGTGCTGCTCGCGTCCGATTTGAACCGTATAAGTATTCGGTTTGTTATAAAGCGATTCGGTTGGTATCTGGCAAATGATCTCCCCTTTTTTATATGCAACTTTTGTAGCCAAGCTCTTATATTTATTTTGAGTACGAATAACAAGAGATGCAGTAGTATCCATTTGAAAATTTCATCATCCTTTCTTTAATGCGACTTGTAAGTGTTTATACTATATAACGATATATAATCAATTGCAAGGTTTACTGTAATATGTTTTTAAAACTTTAAGGTTCACAAAAACAGGTGAATGAATTATTCATTCACCTGTTTTTGTGAATTCGACACAATCATTTAGAAAAGTTGAGACTGATAAGCAGGACGTTTGCCGTTGAGCAAGATAAAGGGGGCGGCTTTTTCTGCAATCACACCTAACTTTCGTAAAGATGAAAGATCATTGAGTTTATTGATGCGCCGTATTTGAATTATTGCATCCACACCCCTTGGTCCAATCCCTGGTATTCTAAGCAAGGCATTCCGGTCTGCGTGATTGATTTCAACCGGTTGTTCTTTCAATTTACCTTGGGCCCATGCGAGTTTTGGATCTGAATGGAGAGGCAGGAATCCATCATCAATAAAAGGCAATTCTTCCAGATCAAAGCCATAATCCCTAAGAAGGAAGGATGCTTGATACAGACGATGTTCACGCATCGGGTCTGTAGGGGCTTTATTCTCAAATGGCGTGTCTACAATGGGATGAAAAGCAGAGAAGTATGCCCGCTTGAGTCCAACATTTTTATTCAACCAGGCTGTTGTTGAAAGCAACTCCAGATCGGTCTCGTCGGATCCGCCTACGACGAATTGAGTAGTTGTTGACGGCCACCGGCCATTCCAACCCTTACTGGAAGGTTGGCTTCGCCTGATCTCCTCCACCCATTTTAATGGACGGAGCAATTCTTCCAGGAAATGTTTATGAGGTGCAAGGCGCGCAAGCCGTTTTGTATTTGGAGCTTCAAGATTTAGAGATACCCGGTCGGCCAGTTGCATAACACGTTCAACCTGGGCTTTTTCTGCGCCTGGCATAATTTTCAAATGGAGATAACCGCGGAATCCGAGTTTACGTCGCAATATATCGGCTGTATCGATTAGCTTATCCTGCGTCCTCAAGCCGCCCCCGACGATGCCTGAACTTAGGAAAGCTCCTTCTGCAATGCCTACCCGATTCAATTCAAGGAAGACTTTGGCAAATTCTTCAGGCTTGAAAGTTGCACGACGAAAATCGCGACCAGCACGAAACGGGCAGTAATAACAATCCCGCTCGCAAGCGGAAGTTAATAGAGTCTTGAGTAACTTAATACTTTTACCGTTTGGAAGCTTCGCCGGGTGTACAAAAATGGCATCTTTTTGTTTAGGTGTGAAACAACCCGGCCGCGATTCAGTCGCCTGTATTTCTCGAGATTCCTCGGCTGGTTCCAGATCCATTTGGCGGGTGAGCATCTGTAAACGGATAAATGCATTCATCCTCTAAATTATAGAACATTTATTCTAATTGTCAAGTTAATGCTTTATCGGTAATGTCACTTCAAAAGTCGAGCCCTGGCCGATGGTGCTGGTTACGTGAATTTTGCCGCTGTGTACCTGAACGATCCAGGCAACAATCGAAAGGCCAAGTCCGCTGCCAGTAGGTGAGTCCGAATCTTCGTCATTTTCCCTTGAGCGTGCTGAATCAATCCGATAGAAGCGGTCAAAGATGTAAGGTAAAAACTCCGATGCAATTCCCGGTCCTGTGTCTGAGACTCGCAATGAAGCTAAATCATGATCATTGTTGTGGACTAATCCATTCTCGATCCGCACCTTTTGCCCCGATCCGCTATATTTAATACCGTTTTCGATCAAATTGCTAATCATTTGAATAAGGTAATGACGGTCACCATGTATGGCCAGTTCAGGCATCTCGCCCAACTCGAGGACGATGTTTTGCCTTTCTGCCAAAGGGGACATGCGCTCAAACGCCTCAACGGTCACATCACTTAGATCAAGATCTTCCAACTTTAATAATGCCTGGCCTGTATCCATCCGGGCCAGGGCCATTAATTCATTGACCAGTCTTGTCATGCGAGAGCTTTCCGCATCTACGGTTTGCAATGCATGTTGATATTCACTGGAAGTGCGATGACCGGTAAGCACACGGCCCACTTCCAAATTCACGACAGTCAAAGGTGTCCGGAGCTCGTGACTGGCATCGGCAAGAAACTGCCTTTGGCGCTCGAACGCAGTTTGTAACCGATTTAGCATTTCATCAAATGTGGCCGCTAAATGGGCAAGTTCATCATGGCCCCGTAAATTCAATCTCTGATTCAAATCGCTTTCACTGATCGTTCGGGCTGCATTTGTTATTGCTTTAACGGGCCGCATGGCACGATCTGCCAGCCACAAACCGCCAAGAAAAGCAACCACCAGCATTCCCAAACTTCCCAATAGAAGAGAAAACGCCAGGCGGCGAAGATGATCGGCCAAAGGAGATGGGCTGCCGAGAATAAGAAACCCCAGCATTGCATCACCGCGTACAACGGGAACAATAATAAATAGATAGTCGGTGTTTATCTTATCTTTATTATTTATAACAGGAATGGTTTGCTGGTAAACACGAGTATCCTGGTTTTGAGCTGCAGCCGGTAGAAGTGAGCCAACAATATTATCAGGCTCTGCAAGATCAGCGCCCCAGTTTTGAAGAACCTGTCCATTTAAATCTGTCAATATAATTAAGTCACCGGTTTGAAGCGGAGCCTGGCTTTTAGGAACATCCGTGGGGGAGAGATTTGAATCTTGCCACGCTGCACTTCGGAAATAAGCCTGCAACCTAGTAAGTTTTTCCTGCATATTACCAACCGCGTCCAATTGATAATCGCGGTATTGTGTAAATAGGATAAAAACACTAAATGCCGTTAAGACAATTGCGAGTATCAATACAAACCACAAGGTTATCTTGAAACGGATGCTTTGGAAAAAGCCTGATATTGAAGCTCGAAGAGATTTCATGACCTGGATCATTTCCGTTCAGGATCGTGCAATCGGTACCCTGCGCCGCGTATGGTTTCGATCAGCTTAACTTTAAACGGGTCGTCCACTTTCCGACGTAGACGCCTTATATATACGTCAACAACATTAGAAGCAATGCTTTGGCCGTAATCCCATAGATGCGCAATCACCATTTCCCGAGTAATCAGTCGGTTCGGATTCCGCATCATATATTCGAGTAAGGCATATTCTTTGGCCGTCAAATCGATCGGTTTATCCTCCCGCCAGACATAATGAGTGGCAGGATCCAAACGCAGGTCTTCAATCAGGAGGTCTCCGCTTTTATTATCCATCTCACGCCGCAACAATGCCCGCAGCCGAGCACGCAACTCCTTGATCTCGAAGGGTTTCACGAGATAATCATCAGCGCCACTATCAAGTCCAAGGACACGGTCGTCGAGTGCGTCCCTTGCAGTCAACATCAAAATAGGGGTGATATTTTTTTGATCCCTTAATGAACGACAAACCTCGATACCATCCCGCTTGGGTAGCATAATGTCGAGAACAATAATATCGTATGGGGTCACCAAGGCCATTTCTTCGCCTTCCAATCCATCATAAGCGGCGTCTACTGCATAGCCGTCCTCTATGAGGGTTGTTCGCAGGCTGTCATTCAAACGATGATTATCTTCAATAAGTAAAATGCGCATAATCTTTTTATCCCAATCCTTTCTATTTTAACACTTCAACATGATCAGAAGATGACAACCTCCTAAGTGGCCTATCTAAAAATTCTGGGAAGGAACCCCTTTAGGGTAGAAAGGACGTTATAAATCCAGGTTTATTCGACTTCATCTCTCCGTAATCTTCGAAATGTATACTTTTACTGATATTCTCGCCCGGAGGACCTATGAAAAAACAATTCATTGCATTACTAGCAGCACTACTAATGACCGCCTGTGTGGGGGGGGCTATGCTTGCAATTAGCGGTGTGGCATTATTCAACCCGAATGGCACGGTAGCAGCAAACTCACAAGCGCAAGTTGTTGATCCAAATTCAAATCAACAATCGCAAATCCAGCAATTACAGAATTTAGTTGCACAATATCAAACTCGTGATCAACAATATCAGGCACGTGAAGCTCAATTACAACAACAACTTGGCCAGGCAAACGTGCAGGTACAACAGTCACAACAACAAATGCAGCAAATCCAAGCATTGTTGAACGCGTTACAACAACGAGGCTTGATCACATTAACCTCGGATGGCCGGATATTCATCAATAATTAATAAGAAAGGCAGAAATGAAACTTTTTAAAATTGGCTTACGTATTTGGATCATGCTAACGAGTGTATTGAGCTTTCTAGCGGGCTGGATAATGCTTGCGCATGCGCCGAAACCCGTCCAGAACAGCTCGCCATCATCCTCTAACATCGCTCCTTTACCAACTCTTCCACCGCTCTCCGGCCTCAACAGTGGCAATAATCAAAATAGCTGGAATCTATTTCAAAATTCTCCTCTCTCTGTTCAACCACAGGTTCAACAACCTGTTCAGCCGTCGATCCAAACATTTAATAACTCCGCGCCCATGCCAAGAATGCATACCGGTGGGTCTTGATGCAAACGCTTGAATTTCGGGCAATGAATACTTTAATTTTTATGGCAGCGGAGGGGGATGATCAGGCTATTTCAGGGCTCCAGGCTGCGAGGGCGTTTATCGAGGTTTCAGAAAGCCGTTTCAGTCGTTTTTTGCCCACCAGCGAACTTTCCGAACTTAATCGCTCTGCAGGCAAATGGCATAAAGTCTCAGAAGATTTAATGGAATTGTTGACTTTATCTCTCAAGTATTTCGATGAGACAGGCGGGTTGTTCAATCCTTCCATCCTTCCGGATTTAAAACGTGCAGGTTACGATAAAAGCATGGAGAAAATCCGTGCGGAAGGAGCTGATCCAGTTTTCGGAAAGTACCACTCCACCAGTCTGGCCTTAACTGATATCGATTTTGACCAAACAGCTATACGCGTTCGATTGCCCTCATCCATGGAAATTGATCTGGGAGGGATCGCCAAAGGGTGGATTGTGGAGAAGGCCTCAAATTTGCTGAGGACTTACGCTTCAGCCTGCGCGGTCAGCGCGGGAGGGGATATTAACTTGGTTGGAATACCGAGTTCAGGATCGAGATGGGAAGTCGAATTAGAAGATCCGCGTAACCCCGATCGATCTGCAGCCCTTTTGTATGTCGGTCAGTGCGCTGTTGTTACCTCATCAATTACAAAACGAACGTGGATTCAAAATGGGCAGGTCCGGCATCACTTAATCGATCCCCGCACAGGAGAACCAGCAAAGACTGACTGGTTAAGTGTAACGGTTATCACTCCTAAAATAACCGAGGCCGAAGCGTATGCCAAAGCCTTGTTGATTGGGGGCGAACTCGAAGCCTATAAAATGGCATCAAAGTTTCCAGAATTGGCGTATATCACGATAGATCGTGATGGCTGCCTTTCCGGTTCACAATATGGCAAGGAGTATCTTAATGACTACGACCACGTCTTTAATCAATAAAAAATCAAATTCAACAAGGGGGCAAATCCTAAAATTTTTTGCAATCATAGGTTTTGTAGGAATAATTTTCGTCGGTCTACTGGCATTGTTGTGGTTCAGCCAAACGTCCGCTGGCGCATCCTGGGGAAATTCACTTCAATCCCTTTTTGCCATGGACACAGTACAAGCCTGGTGGTATGTAACAAGAGCCGCGGGTTTGACGTCATATTTCTTATTGTGGCTCTCGATGGTATGGGGAATGGCGATCTCAACCAAGTTTTTTCATCCAACTGTTGACGGAACTTACTCGTATGATTTCCACGAGTTTCTTTCTTTGCTTGGGTTGGGATTTGTACTGCTGCACGTGGTTGTCCTAATGTTCGACCAGTTTTTACCATTCTCGATATGGCAGATAATGGTTCCTTTCATTGACACCTATCGTCCATTATGGGTTGGGTTGGGAATTATTGGTTTCTACCTTTCCCTGCTTGTTACCGTGACATTTTATCTTCGGAAAATAATCGGTGCGCAGGCATTCAGAAGAATACATACACTCAGCCTGGTCGGATATCTAGGCGCAACTCTTCATGGGTTATTTGCCGGAACCGATTCGGCCCTCGCGGTTGCCAAGCTCCTCTACGGGGGTACCTTCCTGGTCATCCTTTTTTTGACAATTTATTGGTTGGTTACGCTCGGACTCAATAAACATGAAAAGACTCAGGAAAAGGTGCGACTTAATGCCGTCCAAAGAAGTCAACGACTCAGACATGGTCAAAGGTAAATCAGTAAAATGGTGGGGGAGAGGTGAAAATAAATCAATTAGTGAGCACATCAGGGATAAATATCGGCTCTAACTACTGCATTTATAAATTGATAGTCCTTTAAAATTATTTATCTTATGACGCTGAAGGGGGGGTGGAAATTTTAGTAAATTCGAATATTAGTTCCAATGCTTTTGATAAGTAATATTATCAGAAACATTGACATTTGAACGTAAATTCGTATAATTATCGATATGGAAAAAACCACCATATCTGCTTCAATCGCGAAATACCTTGATAATATCAAACTTGCAAGAAGCGCTCATACTGCCCGTACCTATAAAAACGCGACTAATATTTTTCTAAAGGTCCTTAAAAAAAACAATCTTGACCCAATTTCCACACCTGTCAATGAACTCAAAGAAGATTCGATTGTTTGGCTGGCTAAATATCTCAAAGACCTTTCTCCTGCCACCGAACAACTCTATTTACATGCTACCGCGGGTTTTTACGAATATATGGCCGCTGAGCGATTAAGCGATATAAACCTGCCGCGATTACGTCTGCTCATTCATCAACGCTCCCGACGACCAGGTATTCGTTTACCGCAATTTCCAATAAACGACATAGAAAGCGTTTTAGGATTTGTAACAGATAGTGAACTAATGTTAATCAAGGATGAGACAGAGCGGTTACGCGCATTAAGGGATAGGGCTTTTCTATTGACCCTTGCAGATACCGGATTACGAGTCCATGAAGCTTGCGGACTGCGACGCGGTGATATTGATTGGAACGAGGGACGGGCTGTCATTATTGGAAAAGGCGATAAACAGGCTGTTGTAAGGTTTTCTTCCCGATCAATGAAGGCTTTGAAGGATTATCTCTCAATTCGCGCCAGCCTGGACGGTGAGTCTGGAAAGCCTTTGGGTGCCCTGCCCCTCTTTGCTCGTCACGACAAAGGTGCCGGCAAAAAAATCAAAACAATTACAACAGCCAGTGGCCGCAATATTGTCAAGTTTTGGGTTCGCCAGGCGTTAGGAGTTAAGGCTGTTGGAACCATAACGCCCCATTCGTTCCGTCATTATTTTGTTACTACTGTATTACGTGCTTCGGGAAATTTGAAACTGGCCCAGGAATTAGCCCGCCACAGCAATATTCAAGTCACTCAGCGTTATGCCCACCTTTCAAACGACGAATTGGATAAAGGATATTACGATATATTTGAAAAAGAGAAATAATTTAAAGGATGTTTTTATAAATTGAGATCTCGAAAGACTTATATTGTGATTAATGTAATAACAACTCCATTTTGCCCTGAGGTCAGATCTTTGGCGCGGGCTGCTCGCCTCGGAATATCGCTGCATTTCGTGAGACAAACTCGTCAAAGCGAGTGGCTTGCCATCCAAAAATCGTAGGTATAACGAGTGAAACCTGCGATTCTTTGCCCTTGCGTCGTTCTGCAAAAAGTTCAAATAGAGCATCTGCCGTGTAAGGCGGCATACCGGCAGCAAGATTGGCATTCTTTGCTTCCTCAGGAGTAACTTTTATATACCGGATCGACTTACCTGTTGCAGTCGAGAGCTTCTCGGCAACCTCAGTCATGGTGAGAGCTTCGGGACCGGTAATTGGATAGATTTTTCCTTCGTGGCCGGTATTTGTGAGGACAGTGGCTGCGACCTCCGCGACATCACCTATGTCAATTGATGCTATTTTGGCATCTTCCATCGGCAAAATCAACGCCCCTTTGGAAACAATCGAAGGCACCTGCCGAAAATAAGCAGAAAAGAACTCACCGGCCCGCAGATGAGTAAACGCCATTCCAGAGGACTCGAGGTGTCGTTCAATCTCACCGTGCATACGGGCATATCGGAAGGGAGAGTCGAGTTCCGGCATAATACCGGAAAGTTTTACCGTATACTTCACGCCGGCTTTGCGAGCCGCGTCTATAAAGTTAAATTGGTTGTCCAGCATGGTGGGATCCGACGACGAGATGAGCATGGCGCGATCCACTCCCTGGAGCGCCCGAGTGAGGCTCTCCGGTTGCAACATATCACCCTCGACAATTTCAACGTTAGGTAGAGAGGAAAGTGCCGTGGCTTTCGTTGAATTTCTTACCAATCCTCGAACCCGGACACCCGTTGCCGATAATCGCTTTATCAATTCACTGCCCGTTTTTCCGGTAGCACCTGTAACAAGGATCATTTCCTGCCTCACCTCTAAATCGCAATTCAAATATATTTATAAAACGGAAAGAGCAGAGAAAAATAACCTTTAATTAAATGGCTTGTTCACTTCCGATAGTTTTTGTAATAATTCCTCCTGCATTTTGATTGCGATTGCCGGCTTGGAGGAAAAAAGGTTGTGGAGCTCATCCGGATCTTCGGTGAGATTGTAAAATTCAAATAGTTCGCCAAAATTTGGATATTTATAATAGGTTAGACGATTCTGATCCTTTGTAAGTGATATTGAAGTTTCTGTTAATGGCGCGAAAGATGCATTATTCTTTGCATCCACTGTAAAAATGCTACGATCTGGGGTTTCTATGCCACCTAGTCCCGGAAGAATTTGACCCTCGCTCCAGGCTGGAACTGGTTCACCTGCCATTTGAGCGAGAGTAGGAAGGATATCGACACTGCTCGTTACTGTCTGTACATCCTTTCGCACTTTTTGTCCCGGGGTTGAGATAAGCAAAGGAATATGCATAATTGCCTCATATATCAAGCGAGTCCAGTGGCCCACTTCACCCCGTTCAAACATTTCACCATGATCTGATGTTATAACGACGTAACTCCGATCTAACAGACCGGAGGTTTTTAAATAATCGAAAATCCGGCTGACCTCCATATCCCAGCTCGCGATATATTGGTCATATAGCAGCCTGGTAGCATTAGAAAAAACGGCATCATTCTGATCGTAAGCCAAAGGATGGATGGGTTTATCCGCGGGTATCCAGCCGTCATTGAATTTATTTACAAATCCAGTCAGGGGATGATATAGGCCGTGAGGTGGATAAAAATGTAAATAAGTGAATGCCGGTTCTTTTATGTCACCGAGGATTTTAATCGCACCATCGACAAGATCTTCCAAGCGAAATAATTCAGTGGCATCCGGTAATCCAGTAGGATAGTTCTCTCCGAAATCTTTTGTAAGCTTTAACCTTGTGAATAAAACCCACAGTCGATAGAGAGAACCCCAAAAAAGAGAGCTGTCAGTTCCATCCCCGGTTTGGACAATGTTATCTTCGAAACTGGCGTAGGCAATGCGCTCATCGTTCCTAAAAAGAGGCGAATTATAGACAAAAGTACGTTCCACATTAAAACTACTATTATCGATATGAACATCGATATAATTAGATGCCTGACTTAACAGCAAATCTGCAAACCTGTTCTGGGCAAAACCATACGTGGTAAGTGCATTGGAAACCGCCGCAAATATTTGATGGTTTACCTGCGAATGGATAATGCCGCCCGCACCCAATTGGAACGCACGATGCGTCCAGGGGTGCAACCCCGTTAATAGGGATGCTGTTCCCGGTACTGTAAAAGTCCCAGCGGAATAGTGGTTATGATAAACCGTCGCATTCTCTGCGAACTTTGCCAAGTTCGGCATGGTATCCCGTACATATCCAAACAGCGGCACATGCGGAGCAGACAACGCATCAAAAACCAACACAATTATGTTAGGTTTATCAGTGGCCTTTGGGACATCGGTTAACTTCGTGAGCGGTTGAACAGCCCATGTTAAAGGCAAAAGAGAAGTGAGTTTTAAAAAGTCCCGCCTTGAAAATGTGAATTTTGACCGCATGGTTTAACCCTAAAATATGTTTCTCACAAATACCACCAGAATGCCTATTACTCCCAGCGGTACATAAATATAAGAGAAAACACTAAATTGATCTATGAAAGCTGATAAATATTTTTGCAACCGAGGTCTATTATGAAAAAGCCAAAACAATCCAGCCAGTAGTACTAAACCTAAAACCATACCAATTAATACGGGCCGAAATGGAGAGTAATCGTTATTAATAAGATTTTGGAAAAAACCAACCTTGTAGTAGCCCTGGAACAAAATAAAACCCGTTGTGGCAACGAGAATTATCAAGAAACCTTTATAAGCGAAACCGGTTTTTAACCAAGTCGAAGGCAGAATAAGACTTACCAGTACGAGCCCAGCTGTCAGTAGAACACATTCTAAAAACGCAAATGCCATCATGTAGAAAACGACGGCAGTCATATCCCCAAGATTGAGGTAGAGCAAAAAAGATGGAATTTCATATAGAAACCCCCGGATCGACCATCCAAAAACAACAAAAATTAAAACATTAAAAACAGAGAGGACTTCGGCCCTCCCTGGCAACTTTCTCCTCAACATATCTAAAGTAATTCGAAACGCTTGCATGATCTCTGCCAATTAAAACACATAATTTAAAATATTGGTTTCCCATAGTACTACGATATTACCTTGACACCCATCAATTCTACATGATAAACTAATCGCGCTCTAATAAACCCATCAAAAGAAAGGAGGCGCATTTCATGAAACTCACACTTTTTAATATAACTTTGCAGAAAGTTTCTGGGGTCTTTATACATTCGCGAAGTGCGCCTGCCGGCTGTCCTTAGATCACATATGTGATTTTTCCAACATTAGCCACGGTTGCACTCTGCACCGTGGTTTTTTTATTATCTGTATTTAGGAATGATCTTATGAAAACAGCACTAACCAATATCGATACATTTGATTTTCGCAATTCCATCCATCATAACCGACTCATCGGGATCTGGCGTATGATGACTGATTTCCGCGCGCCCTATCTCGGTGCGACAGGCGCCCTTGCGATATCCGCGTTGTCCAAGACTTGTACCTATCTGCTTCTGGGCTACTTTGCAGATGATATTTTGAACCGTCAGGTTTATATCGGTGGGACGCTAACCAGGACGCTGGCAATCCTTGGTCTGGGGTTTATTGGTTTAGCAGCTTTGGAAGGCACGTTTTCATTCCTATCCGGGCGATTAGCGGCTTACACCGCCGAAGGTATAACCAGGCGTTTGCGTGACTTTCTGTTCGATCACATCCAACGGCTGAGCTTTTCCTATCACAGCCAGACACCTACCGGTGACCTGATTGAACGGGTCACTTCGGATGTGGATGCCCTACGCCGGTTCTTTAGCGAAGAGGCCATAGGTATAGGGCGCATCTTCTTATTATTCCTTGTAAACTGGTTTGCCATTCTTAATCTAAATGCAAAACTAGGTTGGATATCCGTTGTGGTTATTCCATTTATCCTCCTGGTATCTTTGTGGTTCTTTAAAAAAATAACAAAACGATATGAAGAATATCAGGCGCAGGAAGCGATCCTTTCCACAACCCTGCAGGAGAATTTGACTGGTGTGCGAGTTGTAAAAGCGTTTGCCCGGCAAGATTACGAGAAAACCAAATTCGAACAAGATAATTGGAATAAGTTCCTAAAAGGGAAGCTGGTACTTATCATGAATTCCCTTTTCTGGCCACTTTCCGATATTGTGCTGGGTTTCCAAATGTTGTTCGGCTTTGTCTTTGCTGCGATGATGACCATCAGGGGCGAGATTACCATTGGGACCTATATCGCCTATGTGGGACTAGTAGCATGGTTAATCTGGCCGATCCGAAACCTGGGACGCATGATCGTGCAAACGTCGACTGGAATGGTTTCTTATAGTCGCTTGATGGAAATAGTTAAACAGGCCCGTGAGCCACTAATGGAAGGGCGCGTTCAACCTGTTGGGCCCGTTCTTGGAGATATTATCTTTGAAGATGTTACCTTCATGTATGAAGACGCCAATACGGATGTTCTGAAAAACATCTCCTTCCATATCAATCCGGGAAAATCGGTTGCGCTGCTTGGTTCAACAGGATCTGGAAAGACCTCTCTGGTCAACCTTCTACCCAGGTTCCATGAATATACCTCGGGACGGATCCTGTTAGATGGAGTGGAATTAAAGGATTATTCACGCGAATACCTGCGTAGACAGATCGGTATCGTGCAGCAGGAACCATTCCTATTTAGCCGCTCGATCAGGGAGAATATCTTATATGGCGTTGGCCGTCAGGTTTCACAAGAGGATGTTGAGCGGGCCGCCCAGGCAGCAGCAATCCATTCTGTAATTTTATCTTTTCCGGATGGCTACGGCACCCTCGTTGGCGAAAAAGGGGTAACCCTGAGCGGAGGTCAAAAGCAACGCGTGACAATAGCCCGCACTCTCCTCAAAAATCCCAGAATCCTTATCCTTGACGATTCGACATCATCTGTGGATACCGAAACAGAAGCAGAAATTCGTTCTGCGCTTTATGACTTGATGGAAAACCGGACCACGTTCATCATTGCGCACCGAATACAGTCCGTAATGAACGCAGACTTGATCCTGGTGTTGAATAAGGGTCGCGTGCTCCAAATGGGTCAACATAAAGAGTTGGTGAAAGATAAAAATGGTATGTATCGACAAATCTACGATATTCAAACACGGATCGACGCGGAGCTTGAACAAGAGGTTGCAAGTGTTGATTGATACCAGGGAAGCTTATATGACTGCCGAGGGCATTAATCAAGCAACTCAGTGGAGGCAAAGAAAATGTCAAACGATTTTATTGAATTAGAGGAAGAAGAATTCACGTCCAATTTAACATCGCCGGTTTTTAAACGGATCCTTGGTTTGATGAAGCCGCATAAAAACTGGGTAATTGGATTCTTGATTACCATCGCTCTGACATCCACCGGTGATGCATACTTTACATACTTGAACGAGCGGATCGTGGATACCGGTATTGAACTGGGTAACCCTGGTGCGGTGATCCATATCGCGACCATCTACGGTTCGTTGATCCTCTTACAAGCGGTAACCGTATTTACTTTCATATACCTGGCCGGTGTTCTAGGCGAGCGGATACAATACGACTTGAGAAAGATGATGTTCAACCATCTGCAAGATTTGTCGCTTTCTTATTACGCGCAAAATGCAGTTGGTCGTTTGATAGCGCGAGTTACTTCAGACAGCGGCCGGGTTGCCGATCTAATGACCTGGGGTGTCGTAGATACGACATGGGCCTTTATGAACTTAACAACTTCCCTGATCTTCATGACGATCATTAACTGGCACCTGGCCCTCATCGTGTCGGTCATCATCCCTGTCATGGTATTGATCGCTGTACAATTCCGCAAGCGAATCCTAGTGGAATTTCGCAATAGCCGCCGCGCTAATTCCAAAATCACCGGCGCCTATAACGAAAATATCCAAGGCGTTCGCGTGGTTAAGGCGCTCGGTCGCGAGGAAGAAAACCTAAGGGAATTTCAAATCTTGACGAGCACGATGTACCATGCATCCTATCGAGCTGCATGGCTCTCCGCGCTCTTCCTCCCCACCGTACAAATAATCGCCGCCCTAGCACTTGGCGCGATCGTTTTTTACGGAGGAATCGAGACACAGGTGGGATTGATTACGATTGGCGGCATTAACGCCTTCGTCTCTTACCTAACCTTCATGATGTGGCCCGTGCAAGACCTGGCGCGTGTCTACGCCGAGATGCAGCACTCAATCGCTTCCGCGGAGAGAATATTTAAATTAGTGGATAGCCCCGCGGAAGTCCATAATAAAGCTGGAGCTTTTCCCGCTTTAACTTTGCTGGGCGAAATCGAATTCGATCATGTTGATTTCTATTACGAAGACCGGAAACCTGTATTAACCGATTTTTCGTTGAAAGTGCATTCCGGTGAAATCATCGCCCTGGTCGGACCTACAGGCGGAGGGAAGTCAACCATTGTTAATCTGTTATGCCGCTTTTATGAGCCTAGCTCAGGTGTGATACGCATCCGGGATCGTGATTACACGGATTACACCTTGGAATCGATCCATTCACGGATCGGCATCGTACTGCAATCCCCACATTTATTTTCAGGGACAGTGCGCGAAAACATTCGGTATGGTCGCCTTGACGCAAGTAATGAAGCGATTGAAGAAGCAGCCAGGATTGCCGGAGCTCACGATTTTATTACAACCATGGTGAATGGATACGATGAAAACGTCGGCGAAGGGGGCAATCTCCTTTCAGTCGGACAAAAGCAGTTGATCAGTCTGGCTCGCGCAGTTTTGGCTCGTCCTGAATTATTCATTATGGATGAGGCTACATCGAGTGTCGATACATTAACGGAAGCGCTTATCCAGCGGGGAATGGAAGCCTTGATGAACAACCGTACTACATTCATCATTGCCCACCGCTTAAGCACAATCCGCAAATCAAATAGAATCCTTGTTATAGAGGACGGGCATATCACCGAGCAGGGTACTCATAACGAACTACTAAGGGCGCGAGGACAATATTACACTTTATACACTCAGCAATTCCGACATGACCTTGAGACAAAATATGGCGTGACCGAGAGGGTTTAAGAAAATAAACAAGAGCTTCTACACATACAAACAAAAGAATATGCACCACGCATATTCTTTTGTTTGTTAGTTCACACCAGAGACGTGAGTGATTATAAATTTCGCTGCCTCTTAGCTTCATAGACAATTACAGCAGTAGCGATCGATACATTTAACGAGTTGACCTTACCCACCATCGGAATCTTTACTTTGAGATTAGCTTTTTCTAGCCAGAAATCGGAAAGGCCTTTATCTTCGGTCCCCACTGTGATCGCTAATGAGCCGCTTAGATTATGCTGCGAATATTCTTCTTCTGCCTGCGGTGTAGCCGCGAGGATGTTAATCTGATGGTCCCGCAGGAAATTGAAAGCATCTATATTTGATAACTCGACGGTTGGAACCGCAAACAGCGTCCCCCGGGAAGCCCGCACAACATTAGGATTATAAATATCCGTGTGTGGATCGCAAACAAGAATTGCATCCACCCCGGCTGCATCGGCTGTTCGCAAAATAGCGCCAAGGTTGCCTGGTTTCTCGATTGATTCTGCCACGATCAGAAATGGCACCGTACTAAGTTTTATATCCTGAAGCGATTTCGATGGTGTAGAAAAAACCGCCAACCACCCGTCTGGATTATCTCTGTATGAGATCTTTTCAAACACGGCTTGGGATACAGTTAGTGTCTCTGCGGAATCAATATCACCTTGACGATTGGTAAGGTCCGGAGAAATTAAAATAGTATGTGGATGATACCCAGCTGCGAGTGCAAGGTTGATTTCTTCCCAACCTTCAACGAGCATCATTTTTTCAAGTTTTCGCTGTTTTTTATCGTCTCGTAATTTAACAAGCTGTTTAATTTTGGGATTCTGAAGGCTGGTAATATCCATGATGATTGCCGGTTGAATAGGAAAGTTGTCGATTTTCTACTTTTTGTATTAATATATCTTAGTTAGTTTTGATAAAGTGACTACACGAAATCTAGTTAATTTGGAGTTTTAGAATGAGTCATTATTTTAATTACGATGAACTGACCTGGCCGGAAGTCGCCGAATTGCCTCGGGATACACCTCTGATCATTCCACTTGGAAACGGATGGGACAAGAACCAAATCAGTGCATATCTCTCTAATCCTCCACACATCGGTTTTCTGCCTAGCTTTCCTTATGGCTGGCGAGGAAGCGGTTTAGAGATTCCTGAAGCATTACTTACAGAGTATATCAATAACCTGATATTAAGTCTGAGAGACGACGGATTTATCCATGTCTATGCTTTGACACCACAAAATACAATTCTATTATCAAATCCGGAATTTCAGATTTCCCTTTACAACATAAGTCAGACCCAATCGACCCTTCCACTCCCCACTAACACCGAACTAGGCAAAGTCATTTTAATACCCATTGGGCATGTTGAACAACATGGTTACCATTTGCCTCTTTCTGTGGATACCTTGATAATCGATGCTATTGCGAAGGGAACAGTGACATCAATACCGACCCGCGTTTGGTCCCTACCGGTTATGCCTTATGGCGTAAGTACACATCGTTTTTCATTCGCAGGAACAATGAATGCGGGCGGACGTGCCTTCGAAGATTTCTGGCTTGGAGTGATCGATGTTCTTGTGGCACGAGGATTTGACCGTTTTTACTTGATGAGTGGACACGGAGGAAATATGTCATTCCTGGTAAACACCGTTAAATACGCAGGCGAGCGACATCGCCGAATATTCTGCGCTACAGCCTCATTACATACATCCGGAAAAATTGGCTCGGAAGCGATTGAAAAATATCGCACATCCAAGATCGGTGGGATGGGTCATGCCTGTGAACTGGAAACATCCTTTATGCTTCACCTGCGTCCTGATCTATGCCATATGGAGCGCGTAGTGGATGAGACAGATTTTATAACCACACAATCATATTACATGGATTGGATCGAGGGGGGCTCGATCATCGCTAATCCGCCCTGGGATGACGATACAAAAACCGGCGCTTATGGCGCTGGCAGTGAGGCATCCGCGGAGAAAGGTCGAATTTGGCTGGAATCAGCGGTCGAGGAAAAGGTTGGCCATGTCGATGAGATCCATGAACAACATCAAAGACGTGAGACCAGGAGGAAAATGGGTTATGGTTTATGGGGAAAGGGCCTGTAACCTTTAATCACATTAAATAATATTCCATCGCCTTCGTGGAAAACCATTATAAATTTTATCTTTTGAATACTTGAAAACTGATTATTTTGAACTCTTAACATATTGGTCGAAAAAATGTGCCGAACGCTCCATAAACGCGTTCCAATTGTCCCCATTAAATGAGTGGTACTCACCTTCATATCCGAACAAATGGGCATCCTTGCCCGCATCTTTGAATGCTTGGTATAGTTTCTTCGACCATTCCGGGGGTGTTCCCGCCAGAGTCTTACCATCATTTGTACCGTA
This sequence comes from uncultured Anaerolineaceae bacterium, assembly GCA_964585035.1. Classification (GTDB taxonomy): domain Bacteria; phylum Chloroflexota; class Anaerolineae; order Anaerolineales; family Villigracilaceae; genus Fen-1038. The sequence goes on along the minus strand of CAZPCR010000002.1, from coordinate 19,976 downwards.
ATTAATTTCAATCGGGGCTGTGACGTAATCCAGATGATAGAAGGACGATGTCTGATGGAGTAGATCCGAATTCATGGATGAATCATAATAAGCCTTGATCAATCCGGGGGGCAGGTCGAGAGGAACCACATCAGACGAGTTGCATCCAAGCTGGTTTTCACCAGCTTTAATATCGCCGAGGCAACCCAAACCCCAGCGCGCTAAAACATCGCTATCATCTGCACTAACCGTAGAATACAAAACCGCCGCTTTGATGTTTGTTGCAACTTCCAAAACCTTTAATGTTACTCCACCCCCCATGCTGTGTCCCCATATGCCGATCCGAGTCGCGTCTGCCTGAGGTATAGATGGTACGGCGGAAATCAAATTAAGAACGTCTATAGCCAAACCAGAATAATACATGCTTGGACCAATATCAGATCCGCCCCAACTGCGATAATCGGATGAGACGGTAAGATAGCCATGTTGATTAAGATATTCAGCGGCACGATCCGTCCCATCCCCGGATGTGTAATCTTCCCTGTTAAAATAACCGTGATCCATTATGATAACCGGGAACGGTGGAATCCCCTTAACCGGTATTTGCAAGACACCTGTAATGGTCAAACCATCGCTTGGATAACTGAACAGGTAACTCGTGTAGGTATCAGTGGTTGCCAGAGGAGAAACAATTTTCACGTTACCATTCTGAAATTGATGATGACGCAATCCGTCAATTGTATATGGATACATCCACTGTGCAACAGTGGGTGTTGCTAATGGAAAAGGAATTTGTGAAGCTGTTGGAGCGACAGCGCCGACCAGTGGAATATTTGACGGTACTGGCGTTGCGGAAACCTTATCCGGTTGGCAGCCAGTAAGAATATATAAAATTGAGAACCAAAGAATTAGCTGTTTTCGCATCCTGAAAATCATAATCCAGAACCAACGATATGAGAACCATGTTTGGTTATTTATCAGTAATCGAATATTCCAAGAATTCCATAGGTTCCCCCGATTCAATACTTTGCTTCACTATTTGCAACAAACGCGTTGCTGCCGTTTCATCCAGATAAGCATCTCCACAATTGGGACATACGCTTGCTGGAACCCCACTGACGGTTAGATTAATTTCTTCGTGATCCAATTTTACAGATGTAAAACCGGGAACAAGTTGAGCCTGTCTACAAATAAGGCAAATCATCTGATCCGGCTTCGGTGATCTTTCTTCCACCTATCTGGACCAGGTATATACACTGTGACAATAATTACTTGGTTGCCTTTTGTATTTTCTGATAAAACAAGATGGATCGGTCGGTTCCCCTGGTACCCCATGATTAATCGCCCCGGCTCAGGCATCTCGGCCGAATAATCTTCGATGATTTCACCAGTTTCCAATATTTTCTTAACACTTTTTACAGAAATTTCGCGCTCAAACATCCTTTGAATTGCATGGACGCGAAAAACAACATTGTCAATTTTCACATACCCATTTTACATCATCACCAATATCCTTATCTGTTTGATCAAGGACCAGTCACTTTTATGCTATCCGCCGAGACTGTAATTGTCGTTTTATCGATCCCTGTTATATTAACACATGAGCCATATGATGGTGATGTTGGCTTCTTAGGATCGTTTACAAAAGCAGAAATGCTATAACATCCGAAAGGTAAATCGTTCGTTATGGAAGTCGAACTTGCCTTGGAAAGGACATAAGATTTATAGCCACATTCTCCTTGTCGATTCTTATTGAGGTAAAGAGATACAGTTATCGTAGCTTTAGTGGCATTCGTAATCTTTATATTAGTTCCAATCTTTCCTGCATCCGCCGCCGCAGATGGTTTATTAACTAACGGTCCATTACAAGAATCGGTACTCGGGATGGATGTTGGGTTTTGTATCGCAAACGGAGTATCAGTCGTCATTGGCAAAGGGGGTAAGGGGGTCGGGCTGGGGAGATCCGTTGGACTCGGCACGGGAGTATTCGTGGGAACAAAAGTTGGTGGAATTGCCGCTTGAGTCATTGCATACATTGTACTTGCGACTGCCAGTGCTGATGCCTGCACCTGACTAGCGTCAATCGTTGGAGCCGGTGCAGCTCCACAAGCAGTTAAAGTAAGTGCCAGGACCGATGAAACGAAAAATAAACTTTTCACTGATTCTTTCTCCAATTAATTATTCTAATGGATCTGGGAAAAAAGCCAATCGGCAGCAATTTTACCTTATATAAGTAGGGAATGCGAACTTAAAATCTAGAAAATACGACACTTTTCCTACTTATATAATTTACGAACCGGGTCGACGAAGATATATCACCCAGTAGACTGCGGCCACCAGGACAGATCCGCCAATAATATTCCCTAATGTAACCGGCAACAGATTATTTACAAAGAAAGCCTGCCAGGTTAACTTTTCGAGATGAGCAACTTGTCCGTTCAGCGTCCCAATAAAATTTGGGTCATAGATTTTAATAAACAATGCATAAGGAATGTAATACATATTCGCTATACTGTGTTCAAAGCCCGCTGCGACGAAAGCCGATATCGGGAAGATAATTGCTAATATTTTATCAGTCGTGGTACGCGCGCTATAAGTCAGCCAGACAGCGAGGCACACTAATGCATTACACAAAATACCAAGAGCAACCGCCTGAATAAACGTATAATCACATTTACTGACAGCGGTTTTCAGAGCTGTAATCCCAACTGCATTAGAACCGAATGTGTATTGTTTGGTAAAAAACATCAAACCAGCGGTGCCGATGGCGCCGAAAAAATTTCCAACGTAAACAATGATCCAGTTACGCAAAACTGCCAACCCGCGCACCTTTCCATTTGCCCAGGCCATTATGATCAAATTGTTTCCAGTAAATAATTCGGCCCCACCCACTACTACCAAGATGAGCCCTAAGCTAAATACAAGCCCGGCCATCAACCGGACCACCCCATAAGGCAGCGAAGTGTTATAAGCGACCGATCCGTCAGACGCCATTACGGACATGCCAACAGCACTCACTGTAGTAGCAAAAATGGCACCTAATGAAATAAACGCTCCAGCCAAGACTGCAAGCATGAACGTTTTCAGGATACTCATCTCGGATTTCCGGGCTCCTAATTGCTCGGCTCGTTCAGCCATTTCTTGCGGCAGCAATGCATCAATCCGGATTTCGGTCATTCTTTACTCCTTTTCATGACTTATTCAAATTGTGCGCCCACGGCCAATCCAGGCGACCAACCCGGCTGCTGAAAGCGCCACAAGAATGATGGCGATCACCGAAGTGCCAGCACCTGTTAGCCCAGATATGGGCACGGCGGGCGTTGAAGTAGATGTACTTGTGGGTGTTGGGGTAAAAAAAACAAAAGTTGGTAGGGGGGTAGAGCTTACAGGGTTTTGCGTAACAGTAGGAGTTGCTGGCATGGTTGTAGACGTCCCTACGCGTGAGATAAACAACTTCTGGCCTGCAATAATATTGTCTGAAGCAAGGCTATTCGAACTTTGAATTACATTTACTGTGGTCTTATAAGCAAGTGCAATTTGCCACAAAGTCTGTCCCGGTTGAACAATATGGTATATATTCCCTTTTCCGTCAGGTGTGCTCACAATAGCAGCAGGAATGGTCGCTTCTTGGGTAACAGGCGTGCCGCTTACAGTAATCACCACCCCCCCGCTCGACAAGGTCGGGACTGGCACCGATCCAGCAGCCAATCCACAATCAATCACATAATAAGTTAGATCACCATTTTGCGCCATTCCTGCGCCAATATCTTGCAAGTCGCTGGAAAGCATAGTAAGTTGATGTGGAGCGTCCCCCATCCAAATATTAACAGCACCCTGAGCATCCAAATTATGTCCGGAAACCCAATTCTGTGAGATAAAACCACCTGAAACGGGATATCCAGCAGCAATGGCGCGGTCAAGCGCACGCGATCCACCCGGCCCAAGGTCTCCATTCGCCCCATTCGTTGAAGCAACGTAATTCGCCTGTGATTGAGCAATCTGCATAAGTATCGAATTGCTTTTATATGCAGGTAACCCATGTGAAGAACGCAGTCCGTTGACTGCATCGATCAAATCGTAAACATTGGAAGCAGGAGCCAAAGTCAGAGTTCGAGCTGTACTAACCATTTCCGGCATAAAACTTACAACCAGAATTAAAGAAATGGCAGCAATTATTATTTTTAACCAACGAATCTGCATATAACAAAATTATAACCGCTTTGACCTGAAGATTTTCGACGACGAAACAAGGAAAAATGTCACTTGGAGGTTAGTAAAACAGAAAGTAAGTTTAATCTGTCAATAAAGAGGTCGATTATGCCATTATTCACTCCAGGACGTCGCTGGCAGCCACCTTATTCGCCTTTTAAAAAAGAATCCTTCGGGCAGCGAGCAAAGGCGATTATCGAAAGATCAATTAAAGGGCCATTGTTTGGTTGTCGCATGTGTGGCAATTGTCTGTTACAGGAAACGGCGTTTATCTGTCCCATGGAATGTCCAAAGGGAGCTCGCAATGGTCCCTGCGGAGGTTCGACACCCGAACATTGCTATGTCGACGAAACCCGTCCCTGTATCTGGTATGAGATATATGAAAGGTCTTTCGCCATGGGGCGTGAAGATCGTTTGTTGGAAATTCTGCCTCCACTGGATTGGGAAAAGGTCGGTACTGAAACATGGGGCGATGTTATAAACCGGTTCAAACAAATTGGATTGAAAAATGCCGCCAGTAGTTTAATAAATGGGCCAGCGGACAATCGGGCGGAAACATGGGAATCCATCTTTCGGCCCGTGCGCCAGCCAACATGGTGGGGGGGTGACAACAAATATCATCCGCCGCTTAATCCAGAACCGGCTTCAGAATTGGAACGAAGACTAAAGGCCGGTGAGTTCGTGGTGACTGCCGAGGTAGCGCCTCCGTTAAGTGTAAAGACTGACAAGTTCTTAAAGAATATTGAGCTTATCAAGCCGTATGTAGCAGCAATTAATTTTACAGACAGCCCATCCGCTACACCCCGTATGTCATCCTGGGCCTGCAGCAAACTCGCCATCGAACAAGGTGCGGAGCCTGTAATGCAGATTGCAGCACGCGACCGTACCAGAGTCGGTTTGCAATCAGAAGTGATCGGCGCTACCGCCCTTGGAATTCACAACATCCTTTGCATATCAGGTGACTCAATGAAGATGTCGCCATCCCCGCGCGGAAGGATGGATATAATCGACATCGACTCTGTCCAAATGCTTTGGATCCTGAGGCGAATGCGGGATGAAGGAAAGTACCTCGACGGACGTGAGATTAAAACGCCACCCCAATATTTTTTAGGAGCAGCCGCATCCCCATTCGCTTCCAAACCGAAATTCCAGGCTCTGCGTGAACATAAAAAAGTAAATGCAGGCGCTCAGTTCTTCCAGACGAATCTGGTTTTCGAATATCAAGGGCTGGAAGAATGGCTTAATGAAATTGCTAAAAGAAATATCCTTGACAAGGTTTTCCTTCTTATTGGAATTACTCCGCTTAAAACATTAAAAATGGCTCGATACATGAGTACCGAGGTGCCCGGAGTTTTTATCCCTAAAGCCGTCATCAACCGTTTGGAGAAAGCAGAAGCAAAGGGCGGTTTACAGGAAGAGGGCATTCTGATCGCGGTTGAGCTCATCGAAAAAATCAAAAAAACGAAAACCATAAACGGAATTCATCTCATGGCTGTGGGTTGGGAGGAAATTGTTCCACGAATTATTATCGAATCTGGTTTGTCAATTAAGAATAGCGGACCTTCCATATAAGATATTGATTCCACGCAGAAGTATAATGTCGCCTTATGCCTGCTGTCTCGTTTCAAATTCGGGTTTGTAAAAGTCCAGAATGCGGCCTACGCTACCCGCTTTTAAAAGATAGTCCATTCGGTGAAAGATGCCCGGTTTGTTCAGGAGAAACGGTATCCGTATTCGAACAATCCACTTCACAAGAAATAGTTCAAGACAAACGCCCAATTTCACTAAATACCAATCTATATGTCCTCCTGGACAATATTCGGTCTGCTTTGAATGTCGGATCCATATTCCGTTCTGCAGACGGCTTCGAGTTCAGCCACATATATTTATGCGGCATTACACCGACTCCCGATCTTAGCGAAGTTCGAAAATCGGCAGTTGGAGCCGAGCAATATGTCAAGTGGTCTTCGCATAAAAATGCGGTTGAATTAATTAACAGTTTAAAGAACTTGGATTATGAAATATGGGCACTCGAGAAGACCCGGAATTCCATAGCCATCAACACTGCAATTGCCAATTTTCACAAGCCAAAATGTCTTCTATTAGTAGTTGGAAATGAAATAACCGGAGTTGATCCGGGTATTCTGGAAATTGCAGATCACATCACCCACCTTCCAATGCGAGGGCAAAAGCGATCCTTTAATGTGGCTGTTGCATTTGCCATTGTGGCACAAATAATCAATTCCTGGAATTGATAAAACTGAAGAATAAGCATTGTATGATTAGCTGGGGAGTGAATAATTTGAAAAATTTCCCAGTCAATCAGTTAAATTCCGGCTCTGTGCTCCCAGATTATTAACAGCAAGTTCCGCCAAAACAATTGGATGTACTGCTTCTCTTCCTGTGCTTTGTACAATTTGCATTCTACAGGCTGCTCCGGTAGCCGCTAATATATAACCAATATCGTGATTCTTTATAATAGGGAATAATTTCAATTCACCAACTTTTTGTGATAGATCATAATGCTCCTCTTCATACCCAAATGTGCCAGCCATACCGCAACACCCTGCATCAATTAAGTCAACCTCGTATCCCAGCCGTCGTAATAATTCGATGCTTGCATTTGTTCCATTAGCAAGTCCGTCATTAGCGGGACCTTCTGCCTTTTGGTGGCAGTGTGGATGGAAAATAATTTTTCTATGATTAGTGACTACACGCAAATTGGTAAGTTCAACCGACCGAATCAGAAATTCATCAACCAGCCATGTTTTATTCGAACGAGATATTATTTCTGTTTGGCGCTCAGGGAGAAGGTCTAAATAATCATTTTTGAGCGAATAAATTTCCGAAGGTTCCATACCCACTATTGAAATTGAATTATTTGGATCTCGCCTTCTCAATTCATCCAACATCCGCCTGGCATGACTCCGCGCAGCAGGGATAAATCCCTTTGATAATAACGACGCTCCTGCACCAACTATAGTCAATACTTCAACATTGAATCCTATCGAGAACAATAAGTCAAACGCTGCTTGCTCGACTCTCGGTTCGACATAATGAGTAAATGGGTCACGTAAAAACAATACCTTTTGATGTCCGGGTAACGATCTAACCTTAGCCTCCTTTCGGGAAAATTTAGGAAATGGCCTATTGGGCGTGATCTTCATGACGCCTGCCACAAATTGCCTTATTGGACTAATCCCCATTCCAAGATTTATAAGTGGCGCGATGGAGGATAACAATCGAGCCGTTACATGAAAATATCCAAAAATATAATCTCTTAACAACCTTGGATGGTTCTTATAATATTCCGCCTGGAAAACGAATTTGAGTTTTGCCATGTCGACACCACTAGGGCATTCCGCTTTGCAACCTTTACAAGCGAGGCATAAATCCAACGCGTCAAAAACATTCTGAGATAATTCCCTTTTTCTTAAACCTGCCTCTTGTCCCCCTCCCCTGATCCCGATCAAGGATCTCAAAAGATTCGCCCGGCCACGGGTTGAATTTTTTTCATCCCTTGTTGCCTGAAAAGATGGGCACATCACTCCGGTTTCTTTACGACATACACCCTGACCATTACATTGCTCCAACGCTGCAATAAATCCACCGGGCTGAGCAAAATCCATCCCTGGTGACCAGGCTTGTACCTTGTAATCCACGCCAAAGCGCAAACGAGAATCCATTGCCGGAGCGTCGAACATTTTTTGGGGGTTAAGCAAACCATGCGGGTCGGCAGCATTTTTTAATGCACGCATTGCTGCCGATACTTTACCGCCATACGTCTTTTCCAACCATTCTCCACGCACGATCCCGTCGCCATGCTCCGATGACATGGAACCCCCCAAACGTAAAGTAAGGGCAACAACTTGTTCGGCGATCTCCCTTAAAAATCGAACACCCTGACCCGTCCTTAAATCAAGGATCGGGCGAATATGCAAACAACCGGCTGAGGCATGTGCGTAGATACCCGCTTCCGTTCCATGCTCAACCAATATCCGTTCAATTTCCCGTACAAAATCGCCCAAATGTTCCAAAGGGATCGCACAATCTTCAATGAAGGCCACCGGCCGTGCTGACTGCTGACGCGAATCTAATATACCCAATCCCACTTTACGAATGTTCCAAACTTGCGCCTGGTCTTCCACAGACTCTAAAACCACAACATCCTGCCTTAGACGCTTGGCCATTTGATTAAGCTGCAAGGGGTCATTTCCGCTAAATTCAATTACCAAAAGAGCTGCTGGTATATCCTTTTTACTATCAGCCGAAGTCACCCAACCCATTTGCCGGGCATAAGCCGGGATCCCTCGAGCTAAACGAAGGATCATTTGAGGAATGAGTTCTATCGCCGAGGGTGTATATTTCAACAAATCCGGCACAGCATCACAGGCTTCAGCTTCACTACCATAGGCAAGGATTCCCAAAATTGTGTGCTTCGATTTTGGAACAAGATTTATTGATGCCCGGCGAATAACACCAAGCGTACCTTCACTGCCAGCCAGAAGAGTCGCAAGGTTAATTGTGTTTTCTTTAACATCTGGATATTTTTTCCGATTCCATTGGGAGGGTGCCGAAGGAGACCAGGGGAGCAAATAATTTAAACGGTAACCGGCTGAATTACGCCACGACCGCGGATAATTAGCCTTGATTGCATCAGAATAATTAGCACGAATCTCAATTGCAGTAGAAATAATGGATGAATATATCGATGCAGGCTCCAACTTGAGATTCCCGATCTCCATTTCCCGCCAGGTCCCAAGGCTTCCATCGGCATGGATCACATCGGCAGATAATAAATGATCTGCGGTCATCCCATATAAAATTGAATGCGCGCCAGTAGCATTATTAGCGATGACACCGCCCATTGTTGCCCGTTCCGCAGAAGCAGGATCCGGGCCGAATTGAAGGCTAAATTTAGCAGCCGCCTTGTTTAGAGTAGAAAGAATGACCCCAGGCTCCACGGTTGCCGTCATTGATTCGGGGTCAATTTCGATAATACGATCAAGCCAGCGTGAGCAATCCAGGATCAAAGCCTCGCCGATCGCCTGGCCCGCCAACGAGGAGCCCGATCCACGAGGCAGGATAGGAATTTGATATTTTGCAGCCAACTCGACGGCAGCTTGCAAGTCTTCTTCCGTTCGCGGGATTACGACACCCAATGGTTCGATTTGGTAGATGGACGCATCAGTGCTGTAGAGAATTCTGGAACCCAAGTCTAACCGAATGTCACCCGTAAATTTCCCGCGAAGCTCACTAATGAAATCTTGATTTAGAGTCATTCATCGATTCTAATCGAAAGAATACCCCCGAGGCCAACCTGTCTCGGAGGTACTCTGACATAATTGTAGATTATTTATTTATTTGGATTTTCCTTGGTTGGCAACCGCCGCAGCGGCCTTTGCTACTGCATCTGCATCCCCGAGATAATAATGCTTCAAGGGTTTCATATTTTCGTCAAGTTCATAAACAAGCGGGATACCCGTGGGTATATTAAGTTCAGTTATATCTGCATCGGAAATATTATCAAGATATTTCACCATCGCACGGATGCTGTTTCCATGGGCCACTATCAACATACGCTTCCCAGTTTTGATCGTGGGTACGATCGTTTGATGCCAGTACGGCAGCACTCGCTCCAATGTTATCTTTAAAGACTCGGTCGCGGGTAATTGAACTGGAGTCAGAGATGCATAGCGCGGGTCGAATCTCGGATGCCGTTCATCGGTCAACTCGAGAGCAGGCGGTGGTACGTCATAGCTGCGCCGCCAAATTTTCACTTGCGCTTCGCCAAATTTCACGGCCGTCTCGGATTTATTTAATCCTTGAAGCGCACCGTAATGGCGTTCATTTAGCTGCCAGGCATTGATCACGGGCAGCCACTCCAGATTCATTTCTTGCAGGACGATCCACAGGGTTTGAATGGCACGACGCAAAACAGAAGTGTTGGCCAAATCGAAAATATACCCACCTTCTTTGAGTAATACGCCAGCCGAAAGTGCCTCTGAACGACCTTGATCGGTTAGACCAACATCGGTCCAGCCCGTGAAACGGTTCTCCAAGTTCCACGTGCTTTGACCGTGACGCAGTAGTACAAGTTTATACATGGAAACCTCTCGATGAGATGATTTGATGATTAATTATAATCCGTTCCCCTTGCCCATTTCCTATCTTGCCCATAGAATTGAAGAATGCCCGACGATATCACCCCAATACGCCAACAATATCTCGAGATCAAGCGGGATTATCCAAATACGATCCTATTCTTTCGTTTGGGCGATTTTTATGAGACTTTCGACGAAGACGCCCAGTTAACGGCTAGCGAATTGGATATTGTCTTAACCTCGCGCCCAATCGGGAAAGGACTGCGTGCGCCTCTCGCCGGCATACCTTACCATGCCTTAGAAAACTACCTCGGCCGCCTTATTGAAAAGGGTCACCATGTAGCAATCTGCGAACAGGTGGGAGACCAACCGGTTAAAGGGATATTTCCACGCAGAGTTGTACGCGTTGTAACCCCCGGAACGGTTATCGAACCCGGGCTCCTTCCTGGAGATTCCAATAATTATCTAGCTTCAGTTTTTTTAGATTCTGACGACCCTACTGATAGGAAAACCGCAGCAGTCGCTTATGCGGACATTACCACCGGAGAGTTTGCCGTTACTAACCTACCTCTTGATTCAATGCGATCGGAGTTAGTCCGTCTTCATCCGGCTGAAATTATTTATTCGGATAATATCACCGACCCTGGAGATCAGAATTGGTTCGAAGGGATAAGCCACCTCACACCATATCCATCCTGGCGATTCGAGCCAGGAAAATGCCAGGAAATATTGATCACCCATTTCAATACCTCCACCCTGGACGGTTTCGGTCTGAAAGGACAAATTAACGAAATCCGCGCCGCGGGAGCAATTCTCCAATACATTCAGGGTACTCAACCCGATTCTCTTAAATTGCTGACCCGATTGCGAGCTTACAGTCTCAACGAATTCATGACCCTTGACGCATCTACACGTCGAAACCTTGAATTGGATGAAACCCTGCTCGGAGAGCGCAAAGGCTCTTTGCTCGGCATCCTCGATCAAACCATCACTCCAATGGGACAGCGGATGATCCATCAATGGGTGAGCCAGCCATTATTAAACCTCGAAAAAATTGCAGCCCGCCAGGCCGGCGTGAAAAATTTCATTGACCACAGTATGAGGCGTACAGAACTTCGCGGCGCGCTCAAACTCCTCTCAGATCTGGAACGTCTAACGAATAGAATAATCGCAGGCTATGCCCAACCGCGCGATCTGGTATCTCTTCGAAATACACTGGATCAATTACCGAACATCTTAAATGTCATAAAAGCGGACAGCCAACCAGATTATCCACTTCCCAATATTAATTTATGCACGAGCGAGTTATCGATTTTGCAAACCGCAATTGCCGATGAACCACCTGCCACATTACAAAATACCGGAGTTATTAGGACTGCTTTTTCACAGGAACTCGACTCTGTAATCGAGGCTTCCCAACATGCCCGTGACTGGATTGCAAACCTGGAATCCATTGAGCGCCAGCGGACTGGTATAAAAACCCTAAAAGTCGGTTACAACAAAGTATTCGGTTATTACATTGAAATCTCGCGCGGCGCAGCCGATAAGGCACCTGAAAACTATATTCGTAAACAAACCCTGGTTAATGGGGAACGTTTTATTACTCCCGAAATGAAAGAGTATGAGACACTCGTGCTAAATGCGGAGGATCGCATTCGGGAGATCGAGTTGCGGTTATTCCGGGAAGTTTGTACAAGACTGGCAAAATCAGCTGCCAGTCTTCTTGAAACAGCAAATGCCCTGGCTGAGTTGGATGTATTGGCTACTCTGGCGGAGGTTGCCGCTCTTGGAAACTATATTCAACCAGATCTCCATTCAGGTAGCGAATTGGAAATTCACGCAGGCCGGCACCCCGTCGTTGAGCAATATCTCCATGGTGAACGCTATATTCCGAATGACCTTATATTCGAAAAAGGCGAGATTGTACGCATAATCACTGGACCCAATATGTCCGGGAAGTCCACTTATCTGCGACAGGCAGCATTGATCGTTTTGATGGCACAAATAGGCTCGTTCGTGCCTGCCGAGTTTGCCAGGATCGGATTGGTTGACCGAATCTTCACCCGTATAGGCGCCCAGGATGAGATCCATGCTGGTCAATCTACATTTATGGTGGAGATGATCGAAACAGCAAACATTCTTCATCATGCCACACCTCGCAGCTTGTTGATCCTGGACGAGATCGGCCGCGGTACAAGCACCTATGACGGTGTTTCAATTGCCTGGGCAGTTATCGAATACATTCATAATCACCCTCTACTAAGGGCCAAAACCCTGTTCGCCACCCATTACCACGAATTAACTCAATTATCGGATTTGTTGCCGGGGATCCGGAATTACAATGTCGGTGTTACGGAAGCAGACGGGAAAGTAGTGTTCCTGCATAAGATAATACCAGGTGGCGCAGATAAATCATACGGTATTCACGTCGCTCAATTAGCCGGCCTGCCCGGGCCGGTTATACAGAGAGCAAATGAAATATTGATCGAACTCGAAAAATCATCAGGTAGGGCCGTCCGAATAAACCCCTTTTCCGCACAACAAGCCACGTTATTTCCAGAGACAAGTCCCTTACTCGATGAACTCAACGCCATCGATGTAAATTCCCTTTCCCCCATCGAAGCTTTAAACAAGCTGTTTGAGTGGAAAAAAAGGTTTCTGAAATAAATTATGCAAAATCTTCGTAGACCCAACAAGGAGGAAAGTGGCGTCTTAATTGGTATCCTAGCGATCATATTCGGGGGATTCGTACGTCTCTATCCAGCCAACATCGCAGGATTTCCGATAAACGACGGAGGACTTTTTGTCGTTATGATCGAAGCTATTAAGGCAAATAGCTTAAGGCTTCCCCAATATATTCTATATAACGGCCTGAATATTCCATTCGCCTACCCACCCTTTGCTTTCTATATTGGCGCAATTTCGTCGAATCTATTAAATCTAAGTCCGATTGACATTGTTCGATGGCTGCCGGGGATTGTTTCGGTAGGCACCGTTCCCGCGTTCTATTATCTTTCTAGGGCTATATTAAATTCATCTTATCAAGCCGGACTTGCAACTCTGGCATTTGCATTTACTCCACGCTCTTTCACCTGGACTATTATGGGCGGAGGATTGACTCGAAGTTTCGGCTTGCTCTTCCTTCTACTTTCGCTTGGTTGCATTTACAGGCTTTTCAAGGAGCGCGACAGGAAATATATTTTTGGATCAATTCTATTTAGCTCGCTAATAGTCCTTACTCATCCCGAAGCGATGATCCATACAATCGCGTTTGTACTGCTTTTCTGGATTTTCATCGGAAGAAACAAACATGGGATTATTAATTCGTTATTGCTTGCTTTGGGAACAATTATTGTTACATGCGTTTGGTGGTTGCCAACAGTCATACATCTCGGCCTAAATCCTTTCCTGGCAGCGGCCCAAACAGGCAGCCAGACTCCATTATCAATTTTATATCCCTTTCTTTTGACACAAACAGACGAGCCCTATCTCACATTTGTGGCAGTGCTAGGATTAATTGGACTTTTTGCTTGCCTTGCGAAGAAAAACTATTTTATTCCCATTTGGTATTTTGTTCCCTACTTGGTTGACCCGCGCAGCGCAGCTACCTATGCAATGATTCCTCTCGCCATGATGGCCGGTATTGCGCTCAGTGAGGTAATTCTCCCCTTCATTGCAGTACTCGCAAACAATTCGAACGATGCAGGCCTCGGCCAAGACCTAGTGGCAGTTACATTTCTTGTTTTTGCGGGAATCTATATGCTTGGCGGAACACTCTATTTTGATAACCAAATTGCTGCCAGCACACTCTCAGAAGCAAATCGCACCGCATTTGATTGGATCAAATCAAATACCCAAGCCGGAAGTCGATTTCTCATTATGACAGGGGAAGGTCAAATATTATGTGATAGTGTCCAGGAGTGGTTTCCAGCATTGACTGACCGCATAGACATCACCACGATCCAGGGTAACGAATGGTTGCCAGACCATAAATATGCCGGGGCGGTAACGCTTCAAACCGATGTCCAAGGGTGCCTGGACGCCACCTCTCCGTTTAGTTGTATAAATAAATACCATTTGCAATTTGATTATCTTTATATAAACACCCAGGGTAATTTGAAGAACTCTTGTCGTGTAGTGGCACCTGTGTCCCACGGGGTTGGGCTTATTAATTTAATGAAGATTAATAACCAATATCACCTTGCTTACCAGTCAGACGCGGTTGCTATCTTTTCTGCCCTTCATTAGATCCCTGGATTTCAATTTCATACCAATATATAAAATTAATATGTTTTATATATTTTTTGTAGAATATTTTCATTGAAAGAACTACAATCGAATGGATTCAAAACACTTACTTTACAAAGACTCTAAACTTATCAGGAATCTTTCGGCTTTCATACTATAAAAAGGAAATTCAATGCAAAAAATAAATGCGAGAGGGTTATTTATTAGATCAGGACTGCTTATCTGGTCAATCTTATGCGTTTTAGTTTTTATTTATTTCCCAGCCAAAACCAGTTCAATATCCGGCTCCACATTTGAAAATTGGCCATTTATTCTTTCTAAACTAGCTAGAATAGAACCAATTAATTTCATCGCCAATCTACTCTGGGCCTTGGTCGGGGTTGTCATTTTTTCCGCGGTTTGTATTTCGGTGGGCTGGTTTCTTCTTCTTCCATTCAAGATCTTGAAAGATATGAGGAATTCGACAAAGCTTAGCCGCGTTGCTTTGCTAGGAACTGCATTTTCGTTAGGGCAAGGATTACTGTCAGTAGTTTTATTTGCACTTGCAAGGTTCAATCAATTAACTTCTACGCATGTAGTTATTGTGTTAGTGATTGGTTTTATTATCGGATTATACCCAATATCGAAATCCTTCATTCAATCCCAAATGAAGTATGCTCTTATTCCTTTTGATAAGTCAGATCGCGGAGTTGATAGGGCGATAATCTGGTTGAATCTAAGCATTTTAGCTCTCAGCATAATGTATTCAACTTCGCGATTAAGTTACGATTCGGTGGCTTTATATTTTTCGTCAGCCAAGATCACTGCGATAACAAACCATATACAGTTTTATTCAAAGTTTTTTATCGTTAGTTCATTTCAAACCGGAATCCAATACGCAGCTCTAATCCAAATCTTTGGCGATCAAGCAGCCAGATTGTACTCTTGGATTAATGGCGTTATGATAATCATCTTTACAATTGCGTTGGGGGAAAAAGCTGGGTTATCAAAACGATCGAACCTTATTTTGATGACGTTAATACTTACCTCAACGGCCTTTCTAGATCTGATGGGGGACGGCAAGATAGAACTCGCAAGTACAGTTCCCGCTATTGCCACAATTTATTGGATGATCGCTAACAACAAATTCTCGAAAAACACTTATATACTTACAGGTATTTTAGCCGGATTGGCGATGATATCGCGGCCATATGATATTGTTTTATTGGCCATGGTTGTCGGACTTTACTATTTATTCTCTGCTTATTACACGCAAAGCGAGAAAGGGAATTGGATATATGACGGATTCGTAAAGCCAATATTATGGATCAGTATTGGAATCATCTGTTTACTAAGCTATCATCTTGCAGCTAATTGGATGGTCTTGGGCGATCCTATGGCCTTTATAAAAACATATGAAAAAATCAATTGGTCGCAATGGCAATGGGCTTTAAATCCAGATCAGATTTGGAAATTCCGGCTTCTTTATCCTTTTGTTGTTACCTACCTAAATACGCCACAAACCCTGGGTAACATCACACCATTATTTATCGGTTTTCTTCCTGCCTTGTTAGTATTCTGCCTTGGTAAAATAATAAATATTTCGCGTAACTTAACCTTATTAGTTTATGCGACATTAATTACATTATTTGCTTGGTTGATGCTGGTTAACACAATATTTGAGATCCGTTATGTTCTTTTCCTTTGGTTAATACTTTTTTTGCCCATCTCTATAACCATTGAACAGATTTTAAATGGCGCAGATCCGTTTTTTCAAGTCACAACAAAAACCATACTGGTTCTTCTCTTAGTTCTCGTCAGCTTTAGAGTTGTTTATATTTCGATAGACACCTATTCCCCGATAGACAAACATGGAAATCCTCAATGTTATGATTTTCCTTTTTGCACGTTCCTAAAACCCATCAACGAATTGGCGTCGATGGGCGACAGAGTTCTTGCACTTAATGCCTATCGATACTATCTTCGCCAAGATCTTTTCGCATGTTCTACCAACTTTGATGAATATACCACTCTCGAAACTCTCTCCAATGGCGACAGTACTAGATTTTGGACAGAGGTTTATCGGGAGGGTTATAAATTTATTGCGTATGAGAGC
This sequence comes from uncultured Anaerolineaceae bacterium, assembly GCA_964585035.1. Lineage (GTDB taxonomy): Bacteria > Chloroflexota > Anaerolineae > Anaerolineales > Villigracilaceae > Fen-1038. Next base: position 3,341 of record CAZPCR010000002.1, on the reverse strand, counting down.
AATTATAGCGTTTGGCACTTAACACTTGGATTGATACCAAATCCTGATAATACACCGACCTGGTTGACTTTGAAGCCAATTTATGGAGAACCCGGCGACCAGGAAGTTGCTTACCAAATCCTAGCCAAAGATCCACCTGTAAATATTGAATTTAGTTGCCAAAAATCCTTATCAGGGGCATGGGAAGTGCGGCAAATTACAAAATGATCTGATATCAATTAAGCATCTCCATCTGTCTCATCCAATTTACAGTTTGGGCCACAGCTTGTTCGGGAGAATAAGGCAGGGAACCCACCAATCTTTGAAGGGGCTTCAAATTTTGGAGCTCAGAGGTAATAATATTGTGATACCGAAAGGTAGTTAGAGGAGGTTGTTTCCAGCCCATGTGCTGAAGTAGATCGCCTATTTGCGCCATTATTTTCAGTAGGTTTGGGTTAATGGTACGAATAGGCGCCGCACTCAGCGATCTTTGTACCAGATTAGCAAAATCGGTAAATAGGATAGGTTTAAAATCTGCCAGGTAGAACATTTTTTTATGAACTTTATCTTTGGGAGCATCCACAAGCTTTTCTATTTGATAAACGGAGTTCCCAACAAACCCCCATTGTTTATAAATTTGTATTTCCCCTGGATGAATGTAATAATTTTTCGAAATTGTGAGGAAGAAATTCTTATAAGGCACATCAAACCAGGGACCATAAAGCGAAGTCGGGCGGACGATTGTCCATACAGCTCCGATGTCGTCTGCTGACCTGATAATTCGTTCCGTTAGAACTTTGCTAATGCCGTATAGTGTTGTAGGCCGATAATCATATTCATTCTTGGGTCTATATCCCAAATAACACACCAATTGACTCGATGCAAATACTACTCGTTTAATTGAGGAAGCAGCTCGTATCGCATCAATAACATTGCATACCCCTTCAATGTTCGAAGCATAGCCTGCAAGATTGTCCTTTTCGTTTAGATCAGTTCGAGCCCCAAAATGTAAAAAGACAGATGGTCTAAATTCCTTCGTCTTTTTAATAAGGTCGGCGCGATCTAATAAGTCTGTCTTTACCCATTTCGTTAAATGATCCGAATTGCGAGGGGGAAGAATGTCGAAATTTTTGACATCCCAGTTTCTTTCCAAGTACGATGAAACCAAATTTGTCCCAATAAAGCCGGACCCGCCTGTAATAATGACACGTTTGTTATTACTCATCTGCAATTTCCACTCAAAGGATTTCAAGAATTTATATGCATCATCAACCGATAAACAATTATATTCAATTGACGATGGATACGGTGTAGTAAAAGAAGGAATTTATTGGAATAACGTCCTGCAACTTGATATTCCTCGTCAAATTGTTTATGAGAAGTCGAACCTGATTTAGAAAGTTTATGAATCCTAAACCGAGCCAGGTTCTGATTTAGTACATGGAGGGGATATTTTCTTCCTAAACGCAACCAATACTCATAATCCATTGTAAAGTACAGATTTTCATCTAGATATCCAGCTTCTTCTAATACTTTTCGTCTCCAAAAAGTGGAAGGTTGACTAATGTAATTGAGAACCAATAGAACCTTGTAATTATGAATGGCTAACCAAAAGTTTTTATAATAACGTATGAATTTTCGAATCTCCCTATCATTATTATCAATATTTATGCAATATCCGCTCAACCACATAGCATCTGGATGTTCAGAAAAATATTCACCTACAATACGCAATGCTCCTGGTAAGTAAATATCATCAGAACTCAAGAAAGCCAAAATATCACCGGTTGATTGTCGCAAACCTTTATTAATAGCCTGGGTTTGCCCATTATCTTTTTCCCTGATCGACAAGAGGGAATGGCCATATTTTTGAATTATTTCTGAAGTTTGGTCAGTTGACCCCCCATCAACAACCAGATATTCCAAATCTGGATACTGTTGATCGAGAACAGATAGTATAGTTTTCTCAATAAAATCACCTTGATTTAGAGAGGGCGTAATGATCGAAATTCTTGGCAATTTTTGTTTCATTTTAGGTTTCTACCACCCTAATTCGAATATAGCGGTGATGCCTGATAACTGTAAACCAGCTAACGGACAAGAAGGCAAGAAAGTATAATATGTTAAATTTAAATCGATAACCAGATAGCACAATGATTTTACCCCCTCTAATCCATCCAATTGGGTACCCAGCAATTTCATTTAGAGTTTTCTACTCAGAGTTACATATTTTGCATGATTAGATAAATGGTTAAATATTTCCGGTATAGGCGCTGAATAAACGCCCATATATTGGAACCCCATTCTTGTTGCAATTTGTTTAATTTCATCGGGTACGATGAAATGTTTATGCCCTGCATCTATAACAAAACCATAGTCGTATCCTCGTTTGTTGGGAATAATATTCATAAAAGTTCCCCCTTGCCGTAAAACTTTATGGACATTTTTGAATATCAGGTCGACTTCTACAAGTTCAAAATGTTCCAACACATCGTGGGAAAAACAATTATCAAAAAATCCGTCTGGAAACGGTAAAGGCTCCAACAAGTTGGCTTTGGTTACATTAAACCCCCTTTGCTTGCAATAATCAACACAATCATCATCAAGTTCAACACCATAAAATTTGGGGTTGATATTAAACGAGAATCCCCAGCCACAAGCTAGGTCCAAAGTCTTTTCCTTTTTAGGGATTTTATTAATGTAAGACGATAATAAATGGATGCGAATCCATTTATTTAATCCATTTGGCTTTATCGCTGGCCGAGGAAAGGTATTTGTCATAGAATTTATTTTCCATCAATGAGCCAATTTAGGATGTAAAGGTTTTAGATACATTAATTCCAGATTAATATAAAATTTCAAATTATTTTTATTTGTAAAAATATTCTTTTTTATTCTAGATAAATTTTAGAATGGGCAAAGAAATTGGTTGAAGTCAATATCCGTTATCTTACCACCTGTTGACTTGCTGGTGGTGCTTGCCAGTACTTCGAGTTGCCTTTACAAAGGTTTGGATAACTCTGTGAGGAACCATCTGAACGTCTAGCGCCACAGCCTGCAATAGCAACTGCACTCCCAAAATTATAGGCAATACAGACAACATAACCGTACCTGTTGAAGCCACAATTTGAAGCTGTGCAGATTGCCACCAGTGGTACAAACCAAATATAGTGCCAAACCCTACCATTATCAAACCACTAAATATGTACAGTGATACTAAATTAAAATCCAACAAGAAATACTGGCGCCATATCCGCTGCACCAAACCGCCAAATAAACGAGGGGGAAAATAAAGTAGTGAGTACCACTCTGACAAATGGCTGGTTTCGTCACCATACCTTAAGGGTATTGGAATATCTTTT
>CAZPCR010000001.1:32688-46335 GCA_964585035.1 uncultured Anaerolineaceae bacterium | reverse complement strand
GATTACGATGCGTTCAGCCTGAGGGTGACCGATGTAATCAAAGAGATGGTATTGCCGGTCTGTGATCTTAGCAAATTTGTCCATCATCTCCTGCACAATGGCGGGAGTGGCCTTATAGAACGGGTTGACCGTCTCGCGGGCCTGGAAATAAACGTCGGGATTCTGTGCGGAACCGCGCAATACAGGATGTTCAGGCGAGAGGCCGCGTGCCCGATGGGCGCGCACCAGGTCGTCGTCTATGAAGGCGCGCAGGTCGTCGTCCGTCAGTTGGAAGATCTTGGTCACTTCGTGGGAGGTGCGGAAACCATCAAAGAAATGGAGGAACGGTATGCGGGATTTCAAGGAAGCGGCTTGCGCAATTGCGGCAAAATCGTGTGCTTCCTGTACCGAGCCGGAGGAGAGAAGCGCAAAACCGGTCTGACGGACTGCCATTACATCCTGGTGATCACCGAAGATGGAAAGAGCCTGTGCCGCGATCGAGCGAGCGGCCACATGGAACACGGTGCTGGTGAGCTCGCCCGCGATCTTATACATATTCGGGATCATGAGCAACAGACCCTGGGAGGCAGTAATGGTGGTGGTTAGTGCACCGGCCTGGAGTGCTCCATTCACGGCACCGGCGGCTCCTCCCTCCGACTGCATTTCGATCACAGAAGGAACGGTTCCCCATATGTTTTTCCTGCCTTTAGATGTCCATTCATCAGCAAACTCACCCATTGTGGATGAAGGGGTGATGGGGTAAATTGCGATTACTTCACTTAATCGGTGAGCAACTGAAGCTGCGGCTTCGTTGCCGTCTATCGTAACAATGGGACGTTTCATTTATCCTAACTCCTCTTGAATACGGGTAATTCACCCGAAGATTGTTATCCAAGGGTTGAGTCTATCGCCCAATGTCATATGACGTTAGTTATTAATGGCCTGAATCCCCCCGCGAGTTGTCACATTTCGGACAAAAATAGGGGAATTTCTATCAGATGTGATATTTCATGCTGTCTGACATTACGTTTTTCCCGCTCTTGTACGTTATTCCAAATGAGGCCTTGCCAGTAGTAACGCTGCCAGTGTCTTGGCATCTGGCAATTCTCCACGTTCGGCCATTTCAAATGCTTTCTTCACCGGAATTTTCTCCAATTGCAGGAACTCATCTTCATCGGCTTTCAGTGGATCATGTCGCAGCTCGGTTGCAAGAAAGACCGCCATATATTCCGTGGAATATCCCGGCGCGAGATAAAAATTCCCGATCCTTTCCAACTTCCCGGCTGCCATCCCGGTCTCCTCGCGGATCTCACGCGCAGCGCAATCCTCGTATGGCTCACCGGCTTCGCGGGTTCCCGCCGGTAATTCCAGCAAGTCCAGGCCGGCCGCGTGACGGTATTGCCGGACGAACAGCAGGTTGCCCTCCGCGTCGATGGGAACGATGGCAACCGAGCCGATATGTTCCACGATGTCGTACTTTGTTTCGCGTCCATCTGGTGTTCTCAACGTATCGCGCCGAATCTTGAAGGCGCGGGCTTCCAGGACAGGTTCTGATTTTATGAGTTCAAATGGCATATTGGTATCCTTCTCCCCCTCCAATTCCGTAATGAGCGGACCAAAGGGAGAATGAGAAATATAAGCGAGGCGGATTCAATGATTTGTTAAGATCTCATCGCCCTATCTGCCACTTACCATACCCAGGGGATGAGCTTTTTTGTGTTCCTTTGATATTCTACATAATTGGATCCGATGGATGAAACCAAGGCTGCTTCCTCGATGCGAATTCTATAGAGGAGGGCTGCCAGGGGCAGAATGACAGCGAAAGCTAGGGACAACCAGTTCTGATCGGCGATGCCACAGCCAATGCACATCATTAACAATCCGGTATAGGAAGGGTGCCGTAAAAGCCTGTAAGGGCCATTGCTTACAACACGCTGGTTGGTATGCGTCTCAACGGTGGTGCGGAATGAAGCTCCGAGGGCGATGACCGACCAGATGCGGAACGCAAATCCCAATACAATGATGCACAGCCCAACCCAGAAAACTGTGTTTGACCAACCGGCGGGGAAGAAAAACCTTGAATTCCCTCTGAGGATCCCTGCGACGGTTATGCCCAGGAAAATTGCAGCGAAGTTAAGGTAGCGGGTGCCGCGGTCATTACCGGTGCTGCCTTTGCCCTGAATGCGGTCTCTGACGACCAGCAATATCTCGAACGCAATCCATATGATAGAGACGGATATTAATAAAATTGAGTAAAGGGTCATTTTATATACCTTGGAATGGATATGCCGGTTAAGTAGGAGAATTCTAAACCAGAATATATAGAGTACAGGAGAAAATTAAATGAGCACTTGTTCAACCGGGCGGCGTAGGGAACTCGGCATCGGATCGGCATAACCGAATCGAAGCAGTAACTGTGGCAACGCATCTCCAAGACGGACGAGTTCAAGCATTTCCATTGATATCATTGTGCTCTTCTCAAAAGGTATTCGGATTTGGCTGGCTTTGCCGTCATAATCCAGCCATGGGGTATAAGTGTTTAAGGAATATCCTCCGGCGGCAGTTACACCGGCAGCCGCTAGAAGTTTCAAGAAATCACGACGTCCCAGGATCGGACGAGATTGTGTTTTATTCATGGTTTTTCTCCCTGTAAGGTGAAAAAACTCGGGATACTTATAAACCCGCCGAAGGCTTGGTAACCGACATTTCTTCAGCCCGTCTTTTTATTCCAAGCAAGCTTTTGTGCATCATCGGCAGGTCGAAGAACTCTAAAAGCAAGATGAATAGAACTGCGGGTGAGAAACATTGATTCAATCAATTTCGTTAAGACCCTAGATTCCTGCTTTTAGAAACAATTCTTTTTAAGAATGTATGGTTGGCCGAATTTGTGTTTTGTCCGGCAAAAATGACCTTTAGGGTCTTTCAAATGGATGCAATGGGCGTCCAAAGTATACCCTTCTACAAATAAAAAGACAGCCCAGGTGTACGCCTGGGCTGTAATCATTAATGAATGGTGTCTCTACGGTATCGATAGTTGTTGGCCAATGTTCAGAGTTGAAGAGAGTGCCAGGTTGTTTGCACTTGCAATAGCCGCCGGATCAACATCTCCATATTTACAAGCCACACCATAGAGGGTGGTATCGTTGTTGCCGCTCACGGTATATGTATCGGGATGTGATTGCAGAGCGCGGTCACCAGGGAAAGATCCGCTTTGCGGGATCGTCAATGTACGCCCGGGATAATAAAGTCCGCCGTCCGGTATGTTATTGATGGAGATCAGGTCGTCAGGGTTTACATCGAACCGACGCGCGATGCAGTAGGGGAACTCGCCCATTTGAAGGGTGTAGGTTGCGGGGCGGCCGACATAGGCAGTTGGAACATATACTGTTACATAAGGAGTGCTGGTCGACCCACCTGGTATGACAGTGACAGGCGCGGGGGTCGTCGCGATCATGGTAACACCTATACCCGGCGTGTCTGTAATGGATACCCCGTTCTGTGTGCCAATCGTTGGAGTGACTGCTACTATGGGCGTGCTGGGAGTTAGTGTTCCGTTGGCAAAATCAGTGCCTGCCATCGCGGTCTGTGTCCCCAGGTCTGCAATGATTTGAAGTGGATCCTGTCCCGATGGAAACGGTGATACGAATAAACCGGTCGGGAGTAAAGTCGGCGATGCTAGCGGCGCTTGTGAATAAGGTTGAGTGCAGGCCGAGGCCAACATCATTCCCAGTATGAGCAGACCGACCAGCCTCAAGTTGATATTCTTTTTCATAACATCTCCTCTGTCCAATTCCTTAAATAAGGATGGTAGCATAGACCGTTTAACGCGTCAAGCCGCGCAGGGGGATCATTGGCCGCAGTTGAAGGCCTGTAATAGATTGGATACCGGTGAATTTGCATTTCCTGTCCGTACGCGTTTGAAAAGCGGGCACAGGCCGCGCTGGATTTTCGAGTCATCATGAAGCGCCTGGCGGGCGAGGGCCTCTGCCTGGTTCCATGCTCCCGTCCTGGCGTCGGCTTCAATGAACGGCAGCCACTCGAATGCATCTTCGGGGGTGAAATTATTTTGTTTTGCTTCAAGACCCAATGAGATAATTTTTGCCCAATCGCCAGTCTGCCTTGCCAGTTCGGCTTTTTCATAATAGTAGCACCAGGCATGCGACGGTTCTTTAATGAATGGCGGGTCTGGCAGGGTGGGCGATGGCGCGTTTGTTAGGATGCGGGAAGGGTCAGAAAGAGGAATCGGAGCGATGAGCGATTCAGGGTATTTGGCGTATGTCAATGCATCGTCAAAAGCCGGGTCGAACACACGTAAACATCCGTTAGGCGGGACGTAGATCACGATGGCTTGCGAGGTATTGCCGTTGAAGGTTACCGTACGGTAGGGAAGTTTTATGGCGGTTCCCGGCTTTAGGTTGGGTAAGACCTCCCCGCCGAGGCGCTTCTCGCTATAGATGAGGGCGTAGGGCAGCTCCGGCGGGTGGATTTCGGTTGCGTAGATCCAATTGATGGCGGCGGTCATTGATAGATCAGTCTCGTAGTCCAGCGGCATTTGCTGCGTGATGATGGCGGTGTCCGGTTTAAGGGCCGGGATGCGCCAGGCAAACTGCCAGTAAATTTCCTGTTGTCCCTGCCAATCGCGGCGGAAAATGTTGGCGTTGAAAAATTGCTGGCCGATGCCAAACGCCACCAGCAATGCGAATAAATATGCTTTTGCGCGTTCGCTGCGGATCAATAATTCGACGACCCCAACAATGAATAGACTTCCACCCAACATCATCGAGATCATGAACCGGTCATAACTGGATTGAAGCGTGAGGGGCAGCCCGGCCGCGAAGGAAGGCACGCGGCCAAGCAGGATACCGATCAGGCCGCTGACCAGAGCCGCAATCCCAAACGTTTTTGAGCCTGTCAACGAGGAAGTATGGGATTGAATCATGCTGCCCTCTTCATGGGCTGCAGAAGTTAATTCGAGGCGCAGTAAATAAAAAGCGCTCAAGAGGAAGGTGGCAACGATGATTGCTAAGGTAACGAGACTGGTCGGGGCGGTGATGGCGTGCGCCGTCAGGACAAGCACCTGCGCCCATACGTAAAGCCCTGCTTTCCAAAGGGCGTCACCGAAGACGGACAGCGCATTGTTGAGAGTGGCGGCCGGTGCTTGTACGGCGGTTACATCATACGAAATATACGCGCCTGACTTGTAGTAGTAGACCAGCCAGGCGGCGTCAGCGAGCCAGATCCAAAGATATGGCCACCAGCATTTGAATGTTTGAACAATTCGCGGCCGGAAGCCCCGGGTACCTTCGGAAACGATGACCCATATAAAGATGAACCGCAGCGGTTCAAGCCCGGCGAAATATTCGGTGGGAAAGAGCCCGGCCACCAGAAGCAGGAGGGCATATATCGTGACCGATAGATAATGTGCCGGGTTGCGCAGAGCGCGGGCTGTCAGGCCGAATGAGAGCAAGTAAAAAAGAAGCGGGATCCATTCCTGGTTGATGTGAGTTAAAGCCACCCAATGCTGACTGTAGCCGGGAAAGACCAGAAATAGCAATGCAACGACCAATGTCTGTCGCTTGTGGTTGGGCCAGACCTGGTTCAACGCGAAAAACACCGCCAAGCCGGACAGATATCGGATGACCAGGGCAAAGACCTGCCACAGGAGCGGGTTGGTTGGGATCAAGCTGGTCGTAACGAAGAAGATCGGCCCGAGGAATGGACGAAAGCCGCGGAAGGCGGGTATGAATGCAGCGGGACCCAGGAACTTTGCAATCCAGGCAAAGGACCAGTCGTCCCAGTAGAAGCCCGTCAGCGGTAATAAGAGACCATACGCCAATATCGTAATGACGGCAAAGAGGATGGGAATGCTTCTGGCGTTGAAGTGGACTGATTTCATTCGAGCAATTATAAGAGAAAAGCCACCAATACCGGCGGCCTTCTTAGCCAATCACAATATCTATCACAATCTTCTGGAGATCAATAATTATTGTCTAAACGTGGGGTAATTTATTGGCTATGTCGACCAGGAGGAACAGACCTTCGCCGATGGCCGTGACCGTCAATCCTTCCACAAAAATAAAAGCCAGCAGGATCAAACCTGCAGTTCTTCCGGCGCCTAGGGGACGCGCCACCGAAGTTACGTTCATTAGGGACCGGACCAAGCCTGTCACACCCAGGGCGGCGCCTCCAAATAAAAGCAGGATCCCTATAACGATCAAAACGATGGCTGTTATACGAGCAAATGTCTTCATATTTATCTATATCCTTTCTTATCTATATCCTTTCTGTTGTAAAAATGATACCTGGCGGATGTTAGGTGACGATGAATTCATTGTAAATTGACTGTAAAACGCGTAATAAAACAGTCTTTTTCATCCTTTTTAAGTTTTGTGATAATGTTCACATATAATCGTTACATAATTCACATAACAAATATCAAGATAGGATGTATTGTTGAGAAAAGGTTCATCGTTTACGGCACATAGGGGAGCAGATTAGCCGTAAAGAACCGCCAATGGAGATGTAAATGGAACCCCTCTTTTATGCGGCCCTGCTACTTGTGGCCCTCTTTTGCGCGTATCGTGCCATGGTAGCCAAACGAATTTTGTCGGCAGCCTTATATTTAGCCAGCATCAGTGCCTGTGTATCCGCCGTGCTGTATCTTCTTGGCGCTCAAGAAGTTGCAGTAATTGAGCTCAGTGTGGGTGCCGGGCTTGTAACGGTATTGCTAGTTTATGCATTAAGTGTGGTTGGGGAAGATGCACTTGACCCCAGCTCGGTTGTGTTTAAACCTTTGGCTTACTGCCTGGCGGCCGGGGTTGCGATCGTGCTTGTTTGGCTCTTATTTCCGGTTTCCGGGATCGGTTCTTCCTTAATTGCGCCCAAACTGGCGGCCATTCTCTGGCAGCAGCGCGTACTGGATGTTTGGGTACAGATCGTTCTGATCTTTTCCGGTGTGTTGGGCATCCTTGGCCTGTTATCTGAAACACCGGAAACGAAATCGGATCAACTTCAAGGCTCTTCGAGGAATTGATCATGCAAACGTCGCTGAATATTATTTTGATCGGAGTTGTCTCTCTGCTGGGCCTCGGGCTTTACGGCCTGCTGATCACTCGCAATCTCATTAAGCTAGTCATCGTTCTCCAGATCCTGGTGAAGTCGGCCATACTAGCCCTGGTACTGGCGGGCAATGTCAGCGGAAACCCGGGCGTTGGACAGTCGACGGCTGTAACCGTGATCGTGGTGGATACGATCGTAGCCGTGGTTGCCCTGGCTTTGGTCGTACAGGTCCGCCGCCGGACCGGGACGCTCGATGTTTCGCAGATTTCAACATTAAAGGGATGATATGGCTGTAACACTTATCTTCCTCGTAATCGGATTACCCTGGCTCGGCGCGTTGTGCGTGTGGCTGACCGGCAATCAGAATCCGAAGGTCCAGCACGGACTGGCTGTCGGGTTTAGTGTGGCGGCCGGCCTGGCTTCCTTGGCATTGATCGCCTTTTCAAATGCGCGCGTTGTAATCGCCATTCCGTTTGGCGCACCCTTTGGCACGCTCACCTTCGTTGCCGACGGCTTGGGTGTATTCCTGGCTGCCGTTGCCGCTGTCATTGGCGCGCTAGCGGTGCTCTTCTCCGTGGATTATATGAAGGGCGATTCACAACTGGGCCGCTACTACTTCCTGGTGCTTTTCTTTATCGGTGCCATGACCGGCCTGGTCCTGAGCGGCAATCTCTTTTTCACATTCATCTTCTGGGAAATTACAGCCCTTTGTTCTTATGGTTTGATCTCATTTTATAACGACGATCCCAAGGCTGTCGCAGGCGGCATTAAGGCCCTCATTATTACGCAGATCGGCGGAGTTGGCTTACTGGCGGGGGCCCTGGTCGCGTATGCTTATCTTGGCAGCTACCAGATCGCCGACCTGCTTGCCAATTATGGAAAGCTTCCTGCCGGAATATTATCATTATTGGCGTTTGGATTTTTAGTCGCGGCAGCCGCAAAATCGGCACAGTTCCCGTTCCATACCTGGCTGCCCGATGCCATGGAAGCACCCACGCCGGTATCGGCGCTGATCCATGCCGCTACGATGGTCAATGCAGGTGTGTATTTGCTAGCGCGTTTCTATCCGGCTTTTGCAAACGTGCCCGGTTGGAAGACATCCGTTATGCTGGTCGGGTTGATCTCGGCTTTGATCGCAGCTATTATGGCCCTCACCGCTTCCGACCTTAAGCGTGCCCTGGCTTATTCCACTGTCAGCCAGCTCGGTTATATGGTGTATGCCATTGGGGCAGGGGATATCTTCGCCAGTCAGTTCCATTTGTTGAGCCATGCGGTTTTCAAAGCGTTATTGTTCCTGTCTGCGGGCAGCGTGATCCATGCCGCGGGCACGCGCGATATGCGTCGTATGGGCGGCCTGGGCAAACAGATGCCCTTCGTCCGGACGGTCTTCGTGATCGGCGCGCTCGGCCTGGCAGGTGTGCCCATTCTCAATGGCTTCTGGAGCAAAGAACTTGTGCTCGAGGCCGGTCTTTCCGGTACGCCAATGTGGGCCTACATCCTCATGCTGATCGGTGCAGCCCTCACTGCCTTCTATTCTTTCCGCATGACCTGGCTGGTCTTTTACGGTGAACCGCGTGAAGCCCTGCATGCACATGATGCGGGTTTGGCGATGAAGATCTCTTTGGGCCTTTTGGCAGTAGGTACTTTCACTACCTGGCTGTTTGCCAGCGGATTAAATCAACTCTTTGTATCTTCCCTTCCATTCCATAACATTGCCTCTGAATCTCTCCTTGAGATGATCACTTCGGTGTTGACTGCCCCGGCTACCTGGCTGGCTCTGTGTGTGGTGGCCCTCGGCTTTGCGGCTTTCTGGTACTTCGGTAGAAGGTTTGCACTTTCCGATGCTCCGGGTTGGTTCAAGCCTATTTCGGACTCATCGTTCGGCCTTGAATCAGTCAATCGCGGTGTGGTGCGCGTTGTTAGTGGATTTGCTGAAGATTTGCGTGTGACACAAACCGGCGCCTTGAATTGGAATGTCGTCGGGATTGTGGGCGCTCTGCTCGTTTTGCTCATCATCCTTGCCTGGAGTGTTTTATAAATGAATGCGCTTCTTGGCTTATTTACCTCAGCGACTTTCCCGAATTTGATCGTGACGCCTTTGGTGGCTTCGCCCATTGTATATTTGGTGGGTCGCCTGATCGTCCTTAATAAAAAAATGGTGCGCCCGGTCTGGTTGATACGCGTGCTGGCGCTCATTGCGCTCCTGGTCACCTGGGCCTTTTTTGTGCCCTCACTGCTATCGTTCCTTGCGGGTCATTCCCAGGTTTTTAATGTGGAATCCATCGGGATGCGCGTGGACGGTATCAGCATCCTTGTAGCCGGTACTGTGCTGACCCTGGGCACCGTTGTGGTGTTATTTTCCGGTCCGTATATGGCCGGCGAGGCCGGTGAAGAGAAATATTACGCCATGCTTCTTGCGATGATCGGTGTAATTATTGGCCTCGGTTCCACGGGCGACCTTTTCAACCTGTGGGTATGGTTCGAAGCGATGGCTATCTCTTCCTATCTACTGGTCACCTTCTATCGTGAAGAACCCGCTTCGTTGGAAGCCGGGATGAAATATATCGTGCAGAGCGCCGCCGGTTCGGTATTAGTGCTGATCGGCATCGCGCTGGTGCTTTCCACTACCGGCGTATTGGATATGTCCACTTTACAGGGTACCGTTGCTGTTTCGGCCCACTACAGGCCCATCCTGGCTGCTGCGGGTGCTTTGTTCGTTATTGGTTTTGGTGTCAAAGTGGCGCTCGTCCCCATGCATACCTGGCTGCCTGACGCTCATTCCCAGGCTCCCAGCGGTATCAGCGCCATGTTATCGGGTATTGTCATCGAAGCCGGTCTGGTGGCCATGCTGAGAGCGCTGAGCGTAACCGGGATGAGCGTTACCTGGGGCGTGGTATTGATGGTCTTCGGTGCAGTGAATATCCTTTATGGCAACCTGTTGGCTTTACGCCAAACCAAAGTGAAACGCCTGCTGGCGTTTTCCAGTTTGAGCCATGTTGGATATATGCTGCTGGGGTTGGGCATTGCTTTGCAGTCCGGGCAGGCTCTCGGCGCGCAGGGTGCTTTTTTCCACCTCTTCAATCATATGCTAATGAAGGGCCTCGCCTTCCTTGCGGTTGGCGCGTTGATGTATGGTCTCTTCCTTACGAAAGCAGTGCAAGGCAGCCATAAAGCCATCGAGATCAGCGACCTGGCCGGTGCAGCAAAAAGGTATCCTCTGGCCGCTTTAGCCCTGGGGATCGCCGTATTGGGGTTGGGCGGGTTACCACCCCTGGCGGGTTTCATGTCCAAATGGCAGATATTTGTAGCGGGCTTTGCCACACAAAATGTGTGGATCATGGCTTTGGTTATCTTTGCCGCTTTGAACAGCGTGCTCTCGCTGGGTTATTATGCGCCGCTGGTAAATGTCATGTACCGTGAAAAGCCTTCCGCCCTGGTGCTTGCCGGACAACGCATACCATTCGTCATGCAGTTTTCCCTGGTGATCATCCTTACCCTGGTGCTCGTGTTGGGCTTTATGCCGGGTCTGATGGATTGGATCACTGTACCGGCTTCTCATACCTTTATTGCCATGTTCAAGCCTTAAGCGGATGATGGACAAGGATCAATTATGACTACCATACTGCTCACGCCTTTACTTGCTTTTCTGATCTACGTGCTGATCGGAGCCGGCTTCTCACGCTTTGCGGGCAGATTTGCCGCCAAAAGCAGCGCTACACCTTTCAAGTCCACTACCTATTCCGGTGGTGAAGAACATGATCCACATCCGGCTGCGCCGGGGTACCGCCAGTTCTTCGTCGTAGCTTTGTTCTTTGCGGTTCTGCACCTTGGTGTGTTGATGATCGGCTCCAGCAACCTCGCGCCGGTGGCGGGCATTTATTTGTTGGGTTTAATTCTTGCTCTGGTTGCGTTGATCCTGGGTTAGCCGCCGGGATTTTAGAAATAGAAATACCTTTACTTTGTACAAAGGATGAATAGCCAAATGGAAAAAACGATGGATGAAACAATTGTAAAAACCAATAATATGTGGAAGCAAGTTCTGGATCAGGTCCAGGGCTGGTCACGGCTTAACTCACCGTGGGCGGTCCATTTCAACAGCGGCTCGTGCAACGGCTGCGACATCGAGATCCTTGCCACACTCACCCCGCGTTATGACGTCGAACGTTTCGGCATCAAGCTTAAGGGCAGTCCGCGCCATGCGGATGTTTTAATAGCGACCGGTCCCGTCACCCGCCAGGCGCGTGAACGACTGCTGCGCGTGTATGAACAAATGCCGGCTCCCAAATTTGTGGTCGCGGTTGGCACCTGCTCCATCTCGGGCGGGGCTTTCCTGGGCTGTTACAACTGCCTGGGTGGGATCGACCAGGTGATTCCCGTGGATGTATTCATCCCCGGTTGTCCGCCGCGGCCGGAGGCGATCATCGATGGCATCGTCCAGCTGCTGACTGCCCTGAAATCCGGCACCTATAAAGCCCCACAGAAACCGTTGGTGGTACAGGAGAATTGGCTATGAATGAGGAACTGACCTTACAGCAAGCGGAAACCTTGCTGGCACCATACAACAAAGAAACCCTTCATCCTGAACCGAATCGTCTCGATGTGGTTGTAACATCGGACGACCTGCATGCGGCTGTTACGGCCCTCCATGATGCAAAGTGGGGGTATCTGTGCGCCATCACCGGCCTCGACAACGGGCCTGAAGCGAACCAGATGGAAGCGCTCTACCATTTTGCACAGGATTCTGCGATCACCACACTGCGTGTGCGCGCCCCGCGTTCCGCCGAAGCCAGTGTGCCGACCATCGCCGATATTATCCCGCCCGCCGTTTTCTTCGAACGCGAGCTTCACGAAATGCTGGGTTTTGATGTAAAAGGATTATCCGATTCGTCGCGTCTATTCCTGCCGGACGATTTTCCCGCCGACCTTTATCCCATGCGCACCGACTACAAACAAGACCAGCCCGTGCCGGTGGTAGAGGTGGTGCCTGATCTGGTGCCTGACGAACCAACGAAGATCGGAAACCGGTTTATCGTCCCGATCGGTCCCCAGCACCCGGCTTTGAAAGAACCAGGCCACTTTGAATTTACGGTGGACGGCGAGATCGTAACCGGAGGCCGCATGCGGCTGGGCTATGCCCATCGCGGCATCGAGAAGGCTGCCGAGAGCCGCAACTGGTTCCAGAACCTCTATCTATTCGAGCGGGTGTGCGGCATCTGCTCCCATATCCATGCCACGGCTTACTGCCAGGGCGTGGAAAAGCTGGCGCATGTGGAAGTCCCGGCGCGCGCGCAGGCGATCCGCGAATTGGTATCTGGTTTGGAACGCATCCACAGCCATTTGCTGTGGCTCGGTGTGGCTGCTCACGAAGCCGGTTTCGATACACTCTTCATGTACTCATGGCGCGACCGTGAGACCGTGATGAATATCCTTGAGAGCCTCACCGGTAACCGCGTCCATTATTCCGCCAACGTTTTGGGCGGCGTCAAGTTTGACGTCAATCTCGAACAGATAAAGACCATCCGGGAGGGCCTCGATTATCTAGAGGGCCGCGTTAACCATTATCTTCAGGTGGCGACGACCGATGCCATGCTCCTGCAGCGTACGCGCGGGATCGGCACCATCAACCGTGAGGAAGCCGAACTTTATGGGTTGGTTGGTCCCACGGCGCGGGCCTCGGGTGTGGTGCGAGATATTCGCGTCGAAGCACCTTATGGTGCGTACACCACTTTCCCTGTCACTGCCGTCACTGATACAGCCGGCGACCTGGAAGCCCGCATGGTTGTACGCTTAAAGGAAATGCTGGTCACTTGTGCTTCGCTCCGTACGATTTTGGATAATCTACCTGCCGGCGATTTGACCACACGCATGCCGCGCAAGGTACCGGCGGGCGAAACGATCTCACGCGTCGAAGCGCCGCGCGGTGAGCTCTTCTATTTCATCAAGAGCGATGGCACTGAGAATCCGGCCCGCGTACATCTCCGAACACCCAGCATCTGTAACTGGACCTCTGTATTGGAGAAAGCCGTCGGAGCCCAATTGGCAGACATCCCGATGATGATCGCCGGGATGGACCCGTGCTTTTCCTGCAATGATCGCCTGGTAACCGTCGTGCGACCCAACGAGAGTCACACCTGGTCCTGGCGGGAGCTGCGTGATTATGGGATCGAACATTACAAATCCTCTATGAATAAAGGCAAGTAATAGTGAACATCTTAAGCAGCCTCTTCGCTCTTCTGATATTCCCGGCCGGCCTCACAATCCTCGTGGGCGGACTCTTCTATGAGTGGATAGATCGCAAGCTCGTGGCACGCCTTCAAAACCGCGTCGGGCCGCGCTGGTTCCAGCCGCTGGCCGATATCGTCAAACTGTTCTCGAAGGAAGAGATCGAACCGCCCACCATGACGGCCTTCCTGTTCTTCCTCTTGCCGATTGTTGCCATTTCGGGTTCTCTGGCAGCCGGGCTGTATGTGCCGATGCTCGGTCTTAAACCGTCTTCCAGTTTCCCGGGTGACCTGGTTGTTACCCTGTACCTGCTGTCCCTCATGACCCTATGTATGGGCCTGGCAGGCTGGAACATGACCAGCCGCTTCAGCCTGGTCGGTGCGACGC
>CAZPCR010000001.1:0-32588 GCA_964585035.1 uncultured Anaerolineaceae bacterium | reverse complement strand
ATGGGCCTGGCAGGCTGGAACATGACCAGCCGCTTCAGCCTGGTCGGTGCGACGCGTGCGCTTACGCAGCTTTGTGCCTACGAGGCCCCATTCCTGCTTGCCCTGCTTGGTCCTGCTCTGGCAGCCGGCAGCTGGCAGATCAGTGAAGTCAATGCCTATGCTTCACAGCACTGGATGATCCTGACCCAGCCGGTAGGCTTTTTGGTGGCGTTGATCGGCCTGATGGGAAAACTTGAGCTGCCCCCGTTCGATGCCCCGGAAGCAGAGACCGAGATCGTCGCCGGCGCCCTGACCGAGTACAGCGGCCGCGGCCTGGCCTTCTTCAACCTTGGTAAGTCCGTTGAATTGATCGTCGGGCTCACCCTGGTGTCGGCATTTTATCTCGGTGGTATTAACAGTCTGCCGGCTTTCTTTATCAAGACCATAGCCTTATTAGGCTTGACGGCTTTATTGCAAACCCTGCTTACCCGCCTGCGCATCGACCAGACGGTCGGCCTGTGGTGGCGCTACGGCGCGGTTCTGGCATTGGTACAGATCGGCGTAATGATGGTTTGGAGGTAATTTACTATGATGATCGGAACCATGTTTGCTGATGTATTCAGATCTATTTTTGTCAAACCGGTTACGCAGTTGTATCCGAAGGAACGTAACCTTCCAGCGGAGAGCTATCGTGGTAAGTTATCTTTTTCTCCGGTGGCCTGTACCGGTTGCGGTTTGTGTGTCAAGGATTGCCCGGCCAAAGCCATCGAGCTGACCACGCTCGACCGCGCTGCCAAGCGTTTTGTGATGACCTATCGCTCGGACCGCTGTCTGTATTGCGGTCAATGTGTGGTCAGCTGCAAGTTCAAATGCATCGACCTTGCGAATGACGATTGGGAACATGCCGCACTTGGGAAAAAAGAATTTACCCTTTATTATGGTAAACCCGAAGATGTCGAAATATCCCTGGTAAAACTCGCCCAGCAAGCCGCTGAGAAACAGCCTGGTTAAATTGAACGGGACACTGCGTCTGGCGATTGTCGGAATCGGCAACGAACTTAATGGCGATGATGCCGCCGGGTCCATGGTGGCGCGTACTTTGTGCCAGAAAAAGGGCACGGAGGATATTGATCGCCTGCTTGTCATAGATGCCGGTGTGGCGCCGGAGAATATTACGGGTGAGCTGCGCGCCTTCAAACCGGGCCTTATCGTTTTCATCGATGCAGCCGATATGGGCGAAGTTCCCGGTACCGTTCGCTGGATCGGGATGGAAGAAATAGACGGCATGTCCGCCTCGACGCACCGTATGCCGCTTTCGATGCTGGCTAAGTATCTGACGCTGGAACTCGGCTGCGATATCGTCCTGCTGGGTATCCAGCCCAACTCGGTGGAGATGGGGAAGGGGCTTAGCGATCCCGTCCGCAGTGTTGTTGACCTCATGTCGGATGACCTATGTGACGTATTAAAGTCAGGCAGGGATCGTCAAGGTGTCTTCGTGAAAATGTCTGCAATGAGAACCTTAGAGACAGCTGAAGAATAATAAATAATCTCCCGCAGAGGTAAAAAATTAAGAACCGGCAGCCTTAAGTGTCTACCGGTTCTTTCATTTACCGGTAAGTTTTTTCGAATTTATTAATGATTTAGGCTTCTGGACCTTAATCTTCTCCTTGAATACTAATAATAACCATATATTTTCTACACCAATAATAAACAAGCCTTCATTATACTTACGTCGTTGTAGAAACAAGGAGATCAAGTGAAAAAGATAACAGTAATTACCTTATTAAGTATTCTTGCTTTCGTGTTAACAGCCTGTGGTGCCTCGGCGGGTTCCTCTCAATCCAATTCATCTTCACCAAGTGGATCATTATCCAGCGGATCGTCGTCGGACACGGGTTCCTCATCCGGCTCATCAAATCCGGCATCGGTCAATGGAACGCCGCCCACCGGGCCTTCCGCTTTGCAATTGGCGGCCGGAATGTTAAAGCTGGACGGCACGTCCAATGCAATTACTGCACAGCAAGCGACACAGCTTTTGCCTCTCTGGCAGTCGTTGCAGCAGATTGAAAGCACCCCTGTTGCACAGAGTACACCGGACGGTTCTGGAACACCCGGTGGCCGGTTCGATCCAGCCATGATGCAGCAGATGAGTGCGCAGATCGTTTTGATCCAGAATGCCATGACCCCCGCACAGATCCAGGCGATCACGGCTATGAATTTAAGCATGCAGGATGTTAATGCGGCCCTTCAACAGGAAGGCATCACAATGACTGGACCCGGTCAGGGTGGTGGTTTTAGACCAAATGGCGGGACCTTTACTCCTCCAAATGGTACTCCGCCAGGACCAGGAACGCCGGGCGCATTTCCAGGAAATGGTCTCCGAAATGGCGGACGAAGAGGATTTGGCAATTTCCTTCCACAGAGTGTGGTCAATGGGATCATCCAGTACTTGCAGAAAAAAGCAGCCTCCTGACATTACCTCGCCCAACTTACAAGAAAAACCGCCCCGAGAGGGGCGGTTTTGTCGTTAGATTTTAATATTTATTACCTTGCGATCATCACATGTTTGGTGATCAGGTAATCTCCCACGGCTTCTGCCGAGAGATCCTTGCCGAAGCCGGACTGCTTGAAGCCGCCGTGCGGTGCTTCCGAAGTCAGCGGGATATGGTCGTTAACCCAGACTGTACCAAATTCCAACTGCTGTGAAACGCGCATTGCGCGCCCGACATCCTTGGTGAATACCGATGAAGCAAGTCCATAGACGACGTCGTTTCCCAAATTGATGGCCTGGGCCTCGTCTTCGAAAGAATTGATGGTGAGCACTGGCCCGAAGACTTCACTCTGAATGATCTCCGATTTCTGGTCGGCATCGGCGATGATCGTCGGTTCGTAGTAATAACCCTGCGGGAATTCCTTGGGGATCCGCCCACCTGTCAGAACTTTCGCTCCGTCCTTTTTGGCGCGTTCCACGAAGCCATTCACCGATTCGCGCTGCCCGGAGGAGATCATCGGCCCGATCAGGGTATCGTCCGCGAACGGATCACCGATCTTGGTATTGCGTACGGCTTCCACCAGGGCTTCTTCGACCTTCTTACGCAGTCCCTTTTGTACATAAACGCGCGTGGCGGCGGTGCAGTCCTGGCCGGTGTTGATGGTTCCCGCCAGGGCAACTTTGGCGGCCACCACATCTACGTCCGCATCATCGAACACAAGCACGGGAGCCTTGCCGCCCAGCTCCAAATGCACGCGTTTAATGGTGTCTGCGGCCGTGCGCATAATGGACTGCCCGACTTCCGTGGAACCGGTCACACTGATCATCCGGATGTCTGGATGTTCGACCAGAAGACGGCCTGCATTCCGGCCGGTAATGATATTGACAACCCCGTCCGGAATGCCGGCTTCCTGGATGATATCCGCCAGCATGAGGCTTGTGAGCGGTGTGATCGACGCGGGTTTGAAAACAGTCGTGCATCCCGCTGCCAGGGCCGGCCCGATTTTCCAGATCCCCATCATGAGCGGGTAGTTCCACGGCGCGATCTGCCCGACGGGTCCCACCGGGTCGCGGCGGTACATCGATGTGTACCCCGGCCAGTATTCTCCGGAATGGTTCCCATGCGTGTCGCGTGCCGCACCGGCAAAGAACCGCAAATTGTCGATCGAGAACATCAGGTCAGCACCTAGGCTGACGAACTTGTACGGTTTGCCGGTATTTTCCGATTCGAGTTTCGCAAATTCCTCGGCGTGTTTTTCGAGCAAGTCGGCCAGTTTCCAGATCATCTTGGAGCGTTCGGATGGGACGAGCCGAGACCAGCGTCCGTCGCAGAACGTCTTCTTGGCCGCCTGCACAGCCAGGTCCACATCCTCCGGGCTGGCATTCACAACTTCCGCAATTTTCTTTCCAGTTGCCGGGTTCTCGACGGCCATCATGCCGCCACCCTTGCTATCCACCCATTTACCGTCTATCCAAAGTTTGTGCTCCATAACATTTCTCCTCGTTTGAAATTTATGAATCCACTCGGATCGCAACTAGCCGAATATTGATGATGATATCTTTCTATGCAAACTTTGTGACTTTCCGTCCAGACTTGCTTTGTGTAGTATATCAATTCCACTCGAGAAAAGTAAGGTGATGTTGATCGAACCTCTATGGTTTCGTTCAAGATCACCCAGCGGCAGTTGGGAACGCAAGACACACCACCTGAATGGAAATGCTACCGCTAACTTGAATAGATTTTAATGCTTTATCCATTTCTTCTCAACTGACGAAAGTCCCCTTAATTGTTAACTTTGGTTTAATGGTCTTGGAGAGTTTCGATAATTCGATATTTGGGTATCGGAGGCGGGATTGGTAAATGGGGGGTAAAAATATTGATTTATGGCTGTATTCGCACGGTTCGAATCAAGTTCGAATCCTCCCCCAGGCCCTAATAATTTTGAGTAGAAATTGGCCGATTTTTTGTAAGATCGAATGGGATAGTAAGGCGATATTTGATAAGTTGATATTCGGGAGTGTGGAGTGGGAAGAAGGCGATCAGGGATCAGGTAATTGGGAGAAGATACATTATTGGATATGTCAGTATTCGAGAATGGTGAACAGATATCAAATAACCAAGTGATTGGATGAATGAGGAATAAAAATGCTGATTTGTGGGAGTGCTGCGGCATCGTATTGATCCGAGGTTGCGGAAGTCATTGGTATCTACTCACCTCTACTTCGCGAGGAAAGCACTCGCCATCTGCGACATCTTCGCTATGCTCGACTTTCAGCCTGGGACTAGGGAATTCCTAAAAAACGACATATGCAGGGCGAACTCCCTGCACATGTCGTTTTTTAGGATACTTCATGCCAGGGCCAATGAGTAGTTACAGTTATTGTACGGAACTAATGTTCTAGCGTCAAGATGGAAAGCAGGGCAACCATGCCTTCTATAAAATTTGGAATTCTTTTCCTTCCTTTGGCGGAGGAGAAAAAGCATGTCAATACCCGTTGAATTACACTCTGCCGGGCTGCCAACAATGGAGTAATATGTAAAAAGGTAAATAATGTGGAAAAAATTAATATCCGAATCTTTTATCCCGGGCTGTACGCGTGGGATAAAGGCCTGAGTTATAAAATAATATCAAAGGATTATTAAGATGGATAAAACTCGTATTGAAAGAAAAGCCCAAATTGTGTATTTCTCACATGGAGGAGGGCCTTTGCCAATTCTCGGAGACCCTAGTCACAAAGCGATGGTGGATTTCATGACCCGGCTTCCATCACAGCTTAGAAAACCGAATGCCATCCTTGTAGTCAGCGCACATTGGGAGGAGAGCGCAGCGACGCTATTAGGCGCACAGAACCCTGCCATGTTCTATGATTATTATGGCTTCCCGGAAAAGGCTTATGAGATCACCTATCCGGCGCCGGGCAGCCCTGAGATTGCGGACAGGATAGCCGGGTTAATGAAGAAGAATAATATACCGGCCCGCATCGATCCACAGCGAGGCTTTGACCATGGCTTATTCATACCGCTGAAACTGATGTACCCTGAAGCGGATATCCCTTCTCTTCAACTCTCGCTATTGCGGGGTCTTGACCCCGCTGCACATATCGCCCTTGGCAAGGCATTGCGCGAATTAATGGATGAGAATATCCTGGTGATCGGCTCCGGATTCTCGTTCCATAACATGAGGGCATTTTCCTGGGATGGAACCAGCACGCCCGACTCTGCCAATGAGGCCTTCCAAAACTGGCTCATCGAGACTTGCACGGGGCCGATCTCCCAGTCCGAGCGTGAACAACGCCTGATGGAATGGGAGAAAGCGCCTTCCGCCCGCTATTGCCACCCGCGTGAGGAGCATTTGCTGCCGTTACATGTGTGCCAGGCTATGGCGGATAAATCGGCCAAACTGATATTTGATGACTCGATCCTGAGCAAGCGCAGCGTGGCATTTTTATGGTGAGGGGAGAAATATTTATTGAAACTGTCTTATGGCTAGAAAAAATCTTAGTTTATCCCCGGTTAATTTCAATTTAAGAAAGAGTCTCGAGCAGATGCGAAGCGGTGTCACCAGCATGGTGACACCGCTTTTAATTTTTTACTTCCTGATGACAGGTGCAGCAGCTAATTCGGCTGCATTAACCGGGCGCTTTTTCTCCTGTTCGTAAATAACCCGTTCGCCGCGCAGCAGGGAAGCCAGTCCTGCGATCAGCGCCAGTGCCACCGAGATCGAGAAGGCGATGCGCAGGCCGTAGTCAAAAGGTCCGGCGATCAGGTTTGGAAAGAAGGTCTTGCTAAGAAGATAGGCCTGCGATGCAGCCGGCAGCTGCTGAAGCGTAGCGGCAGGCAGGATGGATTTCATCGGGTTATAGCCCAAAAAAGCCGCAAATAGCGCGCCGGTTGGCGGCAGGTTTGCTACCCGGCTGGCAACGTCGCTCGGGACTCCAGCTTGGGTGAGACCCTGGTACATGGCGGCGGGGAGGTGGGCAGCGAGCCCGATGGTGACCATGGTAAAGATCCAGGTGATGCTGAGTGTGTTGGCTGTATTCTGGAAGGTGGCGCGCATCCCCGACGAAGCACCGCGATGTTCGGCAGGGACCGAGTTCATAATAGCGGTGGTATTGGGGGAAACGAACATCCCCATGCCCATACCGATAATCAGGATAGCCAGTGCAAATGTGTAATAGACGAAATTCGTCGGTATCAGCAACAGCCCGACAAAGCCCACGGCTGTGACCAGCATACCGGCGGTGGAGAAGATGCGCGCTCCATAACGGTCGGAAAGGTAACCGCTGATGGGTCCCATGATCATGAAGCCAATGGTTAATGGCAGCATGTAAATGCCGGCCCACAGCGGCGTATCCTCGAAGGAAAAGCCGTGGAGAGGCAGCCAGATACCCTGCAGCCAGATGATGATCATCAGGTTAAGGCCGCCGCGTGCCAGGGCAGCCAGAAAGCCGGCGATATTGCCCGCAGTGAACATTCTGATCTTGAACAACTCCAGCCTGAACATGGGTTCCGCTGCGTGCTGCTCTACAAAGATGAATGCCACGAGTGCCAGCGCTCCGCCGATCAGGCAGGCGAGCACAAAGGGATTGCCCCAGCCCATGGCCGAGTTTCCGTATGGCTGGATACCGTACGTACCACCGACTAGAAGTGCTGTCAGGCCGAAAGCAAAGAGAATATTTCCGGGAATGTCGAGATGCTGGTGTTCTCGGATCGTGGCTGTCTCGTGCAGCGCCAGGTAAGCCCAAATAGTGCCGCCCACGGAGAAGGGCACGCTGACCAGGAAGATATAGCGCCAGTTAATGGCCGCCAGGATACCGCCCGCAATGAGACCGATGAACGTGCCGCTTGTGCCGGCGATCATATTGATGCCCATTGCCAGCCCGCGCTGATTGGGCGGGAAGGCGTCCGTCAGGATGGCGGTGGAGTTGGCCATCAGGAAAGCGCCTCCGACACCCTGCACAAGCCGGAAGATGATGATCTGCATGGCGGCGCTATTCCCGGTGCCTTGCACCAGGTAAAGCATGATCGAGCCGACCGCAAAGATGGCAAAACCCAGATTGTACATGCGTACCCGACCGAACATGTCGGAGATACGGCCAAAGGTTACCAGGAGTGTTGCCGTAATGACGAGATAGCCCATCAGCATCCACAGCAGGTAGTCGGTTTCACCGCGTGCCAGGGGATTAACTCCGATACCGTGGAAGATGGCGGGTAATGAGATCTCAACGATGCTTCCGTCGAGCATCGCCATGAATATTCCAAGTGTAGTGTTGGAGAGAGCGATCCATTTATATGCGATACGCCCCTTTGTAACGTCAAGTTTCATTTATGCAAGTTCTCCGTGATGTTTTTTATGTCGATGTGCAATCGCGTATTATACCAATTTTCACAATCATAGAAGCTTCAACATGAAACGCTGTTTCCAACTCTAATGAAGTTCATAAAATATCCGGAGATTTGAACTCTACTATCCCATATCCAATCCCTGATCCCCGGTATCGGATACCTAATCTCTTCTGTAATTTTTTATGCTAGAATCTGACACAAACTATCCACTTTGAACCTTCAACTGATCATGGCAGGTGCGCATCTTCTGCCGGGAAACCCTTACTGCTCTGTGTTCTTTAAGATCTGCTCTCTAAAAGATGAACTGCCCCAAGTGTAAAACAGCCAATCCTGAGAGCGCCAGGTTCTGCATGAATTGCGGCGCAGATCTAAGCGCGGCAAAAGGGGACAAAGTATCAAAGTCTCAAATCCTCGACCAATACCTCCCGCAGGAACTGATCGTAAAATTACAAGCTGCCCGATCGGGGAACGCCCTGGCCGGCGAGCGGCGCATCATTACCATGTTGTTCTGCGACGTGAAGGGTTCCACGGCCGCTGCTGAGAGCATGGATCCCGAAGTATGGACCGAAATCATCAATGGCGCCTTCGAGCGTATGATCACACCCATCTATAAATATGAGGGCCTTGTCCCGCGTCTGATGGGCGATGCCATCCTGGCCTTCTTCGGTGCGCCAATTGCACATGAAGATGATCCGCAGCGCGCCATCCTGGCCGGGCTGGAGATCCAATCCGGCATCAAACCCTACTCGGAAGAGATGCGCTTTAAACATAAGATCGAATTTGGCTTGCGCGTCGGCATCAATACCGGCCTGGTAGTGGTGGGTGAGATCGGCTCCGACCTGCGTATGGAATATACCGCCATAGGCGATGCCATCAACCTGGCGGCCCGTATGGAGCAGACCGCCCAGCCCGGGACGGTCCAAATAAGCGATGACACCTATAAGCTCGTCGCGCCTCTCTTTGATTTTGAAGCCTTAGGTGGAATAGAGATCAAGGGCAAATCGGCGCCGGTCAAAGCGTATCGAGTAATCGGCGCAAAACACATCCCGGGCCAGTTGCGCGGGCTGGAAGGCTTGTCTTCGCCTCTCGTTGGTCGTAAGGCGCAGTTGTCAAAGATTGAGCATTTTCTCAAGCGGCTTCATGACGGTATGGGAGGATTTACCGCTATTGTCGGTGAAGCCGGACTGGGAAAGTCTTCCTTGGTGGCGGAGGCTCAAAAACTCAAGGCAGCTTTGCATGTTACCTGGTACAGAGGCGATGCGCTCTCCTATGCCAGTTCCACGAGTTATTTCATCTGGCGCCAGGTGCTGCGTCAATCGCTGGACGTAAACGAAGACGACCCTCCTCCCGAGGTCCGCTCAAAGCTATTTTCTGTGTGTGAGGACCGCTTCCTCCCCGAGGAAGGGATACCCTTTCTGGAAGCTGTACTGGCGGTCGAAAGTCCCGAAAGTTTGGGGGTGCTGTCGGGCTATCAGGGTGATGACTTTGTGGGGCATATGACAAAGGCTGTGCGCGGATACCTGATTGGCCTCATGGCGGAAGGCCCTCTGGGATTGATCTTCGATGATCTGCATTGGGCCGATGATGCTTCCTTGACCCTTCTCATAAACCTCGCAGGCCTCGTGGAGCAGGGGCGCCTATTATTTATCTGCATGACGCGCCCCGAAGGTAATAAGGATTTTATCGGGCCGGTCCGTGAAAAGTTAAGTAACAGGTTCAGCCAAGTCGATCTTGAGCCATTGCAAGATGACCAGGCGGACTTATTATTAATGAACTTGCTAGGCGCCGAAAGCCTATCTTCCTCGCTGCGCGAGCTAATCCTAAAAAAGGCGGAAGGCAATCCATACTTCGTTGAGGAGATGATCCGATCATTGATAGAGACAAAACAGATCGTACGTGAGGAGGATCATTGGCGGGTTGAAGATAATAATGTCGTTCTAGCTCTTCCCAGTACGTTGAACGGTGTGCTGAATGCCCGCATCGACAGGCTGCCTGAGGATACAAAACAACTACTGCAAATGGCGTCTGTCATCGGCCGTTCCTTCGACCTGCGCCTGCTGCGCGGCTTATCGAACGTAAATGAAGGCCTGGAAGAACATATCCATGAATTGGTCCAATCCGGATTGGTACTTTCCGTCGAACCGGAGCAATATATTTTCCGTCATGTGCTGGTCCAGGAAGCCGCCTACCAATCCACTTTGCTCAAGCGCCGCCGAGCCCTGCATGTACGGGTTGGCGAGATCCTGGAAGACTTCCATGCGAAACGCCTCGAAGAATTTGCGCCGCTGCTTGCGTATCATTTTTATAATGCGGAAGATAGCCGCTCTTTAAAATACGATCAAATGGCGGGCGATAAAGCCGCACATCTTTATGCCAATACCGAGGCTGCCTTCCATTACAGCCGCGCTCTAGAAACTGCCAAACGCACCGGCGCGGAGCCGGAGCGGATCGCAAAGCTCTATGGTCAACTGGGCGGTGTATTGGAACTCTGCGGCCGTTATGACGAAGCCCTAGTAAATTACGAAGAAATGGGCGCCTTTGCCCGTGAGCTGCCGTCACAGTCCATGGAACTGAATGCGTTGATAGCAAAGGCTACACTTTACTCGACCTTTACCCGAATCCACAACCCCGAACTTGGTGAAAAGACCCTGCTCGAGGCCCTGGAACTCTCGCACAAGGTTGGTGACCGGCTGATCGAAGCCCGGCTTCATTGGAACCTCATGCTTATGTATGTGTTCTCCAGCCGCTTCCCCCAGGCCACTGAGCATGGCGAACTGGCATTGGCGCTTGCGCGTGAAGCCGGGGACCGTGAACAACTGGCTTTTGTCCTTAATGACCTGGGTCAACTCCATATAAACAAAGGCGAATTTCAGAAGGCTTATGATGTCTTACGCGAAGCCCGTGAGTTGTGGCGCGCCCTGGATAATCAACCCATGCTGGCCGATAACTTAGCCACCGAAGCTTCGGCGCATTACAACGCCGGGGATTACGATGAGTCGCTGGAACTTAGTAAACAGGCTCTCTCGATGAGCGATAAGATGGAGAATTTATGGGGCCAAGCCTATGACCGCATGCTGATGAGTTTCGCGCATTTTGATCGGGGGGATATCGGGGAGGCGATCCAGTTGTCAAGGGAGGCCATCCCCCTGGGTGATGAGGTCGGCTTGCTTGCCACTTCCGTTGTTACACGTTCCGACCTGGCATGGATGCTTGGATATTATGGAGCCATCCAAAAAGGCCTGGAGCTTGTCGACCAGGCGCTTGATTTTGTCCAAAAGAAACAGCCCGAGTGGAAAGACCTACCGCTTGCCATCAAGGTGCGTCTGCATCTGCTACAGGGCGATATTCCAGCAGCAGAACAGGCAGCAGGGGCTGCCCTGCTGCAGCCCATATCCATTCCATACGCGCGCTATAAAATCATGATCGGCCTGGCAAACGTCGAGGTTGCCATGGCGCGCGGAGAGCATGGACAAGCCTTACTGCTCGTCGAGAAACTATTGTCGGAAGTGGCACCCCTGACGCGGCCCGAAGTCCCTGAAGCCATCCGGATCAAAGGCGATATTCTTATAAAGCTGGGCCGTTTCGATCAGGCGTTTCAAACGCTCAGCGAGGCACGCACAATGGCGGAGGAGATACATTCACAGCATGAGCTGTGGTCGATCTACTCCAGCCTGGCGGCTATTAATTCCAAACTTGGGAGGGAAAAAGAAGAAAAAGCCCTTCAGAAGAAAGCATGGAATCTAGTCCAAAAGCTTTCTAGTAACCTGGGCGATCCCGGAATGAGTAAGTCATTCTTAAGCCAGCCGCGTGTCAAGGCGTTGATGGGCTGATAATTTCCCCATGCAGCGGCTAGCATCTTTATTAAAGGTCCGCCCTGAAGAAGGACGACTGGTCCTGCTGGTCGGAATTTTGTTCCTTTGCATCCAGGCGGGGCAGGGGATGGGAGATAACGCTTCTTCGGCACTGTTCTTCCTGCGCTTCGGCGTTGATTACCTGCCTTATATGTACGTGATCCTGGGCGGGGTGACCTTTGTCCTTACCCTGGCTTATTCAGCCGGTCTGGGACGGCTCGGGCGAAGTGTTTTCTTTCAGGCGCTGATCCTGGGCGTGATGACGCTGCTCTTGATCGAACGCCTGGCATTGGTGCGGCCCTTTCAACTCCTGTATCCGATCTTGTGGCTGACGGTCAGCTGCATGGGAATGATCCTCGGCACGTTCACCTGGAATTTGGCCGGCGAGGTCAGCGATGCACGCCAAGGCAAACGACTGTTCCCGTTGTATGCAAGCGCCGGAATTCTTGGCAGCGTACTGGGCAATTCAGTGACCGGTTTGATCGCCAAATTACTCGGCACGGATAACCTAATCGTTTTCTATGCGATCCTGCTTGGCTTATCCTATTTTCTCACACGCACCATTGCCATAAAATATTTCAGTCCGGTCAAAACTGGCGGTAAAAGCTCGAGCCTGTTGAAAGACCTGCGTTCCGGCTATGATTTTGTGCGCGGCTCTGCTCTTATGAAGCTGGTGGCCTACGCCTCGGTGCTGTTCTCGATCTTATTCTTCGGCATTGCATTTCCGTTCAATAAGGTTGTCACGGCGTCGTTTGCGGACGAGGCCAGCGTTGCCGGTTTCCTCGGCCTGTTCAGCAGCATTACCACGGCTGTCACTTTTCTGATATCCCTTCTGCTAGCCAACAGGATCTACGCGCGGCTGGGCATTGTAAACAGTGTGTTCCTGATGCCTTTGGTATATATTTTCGGGTTCCTGGTCTTTGCGAGTCAGTATTCTTTGAATGGAGCGATCCTGGCGCGCTTTACACAGATGGTGGTCCTTTCGGGGATTGCCGGTACGGCATGGAACGCATTGTTCAACGTAGTACCTTCGCAAAAGCGCGGACAGGTGCTGGCATTCCAAAATGGCGTCCCATCTCAAGTCGGTGTGGCGCTTTCAGGATTGTTGCTCATACTTGGTGAGCGAGTGCTGTCAACCACCGAGATCTTCCTGATGGGTGCGGTGGTTACATTGGTTTGCGGCGCTCTGGTGTGGATGATGCGCAACGCGTATGGTCGGGCATTGATCGATGCCCTGCGCGCAGGCCGGCTGGAGGTCTTTAGTTCGGGAGAGGCTGGTTTCACAGGCCTGCAGGGCGATGCAGCCGCTTTAAAAGTTGCAACGCAAGCCATGCACGATGCCAAACCGAGTACACGCCGACTTGCAGCTGAGATGCTGGGGAAAATGCAGAATGCCTCGGCCATTCAAGCTTTGACGGAGCACCTCTCGGATCCCGATCCAGGTGTCCGCTCCGGTGTTCTGCATGCCCTCGGAGAACTGCACGCTGCCTCCGCTCTCGATTCGATCACAGCTGCGCTCAATGACGCTGACCCCGAAGTTCGCCGCCAGGCTTTGGTCGCGCTGACTCAATTTGTTATGCAGCCATCCGCAGGTCTTTTAGAAAAACTTGAAAGCCTGCTGCAGGATGACTCCATCAACGTCCGTATGCAGGTGGTCGTGACGTTGGCGAAAATGGGGGGAGGGGAAAGTGCGGTCCCAGAGTTGACGAAGTGGATTCAAGCTGGTGACTTGGCTGTTCGTATTACCGCCCTGGAAACATATGGCCGTGCGGCTGTTTATCTTGATGGGCATCTCGATGCCGGGCCGGTCCTGTCTGCTCTCCATGATTCGTCGTTCGCTGTGCGGGAGACGGCCTGTCTTGCTTTGATAGATTTCAAGGACAAGGCTGTGACCAAGGCACTCACAGATTGCCTGTCTGATCCTGATGACTCTGTCCGCAAGGCCGCGGCTGGATCTTTACGGATGGGTTCACATGATTGCGCTCTTATTATGGACGTACTTGAATCTAAAAATGAGCTTGCATGTGACGCCGCGCTGGACGCTCTTTCTCCAGGGGATGGCCAAGACTCGGACAGGCTGCGTGCCTATGCCGGGGATGAGATCGCCCACTTGCGCCTTTTGTTTGCCCAGATCGCCAACCTTCCGAGCGGTGGGCGGTCGGTCGCTATATTACGCGAAACTTTACAAAACCAGGTTGCGCTCGGCGAGAGTCGTTTAGTAAAGATCGTCGGTCTTGTCGGCAATCCTCAGGCTATGGATCTGGTCCGCAAAAGTCTGCATGGCTCCAATCCTGAAGTGCGCGCGGCCGCCCTCGAAGCGTTGGAAACATTAGGAGATAAAACGCTGGCGCGCGGCATCCTCTCCCTGTTGGATGAAGAGCCGGCGCGTATGTCAGCTTCGATGGCTATTAAAATGTTTCTCGATGGCGTTGATCCCTGGTTATGTGCGCTGGCGGTCCGCGCGGTTCAAGAGTTGAGCCTTAAAGAATTTAATCCGAAGCTGGTCGATTTAAAGTCAAGCCCCGATGAGCTCATAAATGAGTCTGCCCTGGAAGCATTGACCTATTTTGGTGAGGAGAAACCGATGGATACTTTGCAAACCGTCTCCACCCTGGAACGTGTTCTGCTCTTACGTGAAGTCCCGATCTTTGCCGATCTTTCACCCGAAGACCTGCAGAAGTTGGCCGGGATTGCCAATGAACAGTGGTATCCGAACTCCACGACCATCTTTAGTCAAGGGGATGAAGGGAATGAGATGTTCATCATTGTAGACGGCCAGGTGCAGGTAGTCCGATCGGCGAACGGCAAGGATCAAACGCTGGCGCAGCGCGGGCCGGGCGAATTCGTCGGCGAGATGGCTATTATCGAATCTGCGCCGCGGTCCGCTACCTTGGTCACACAAGGCGATGTGCGTACACTAGCCATTGAGGGGGAGACCTTCAAGCAAATCCTGCGCGAGCGTCCGGAGGTCTCACTGGCGGTATTGCGAAGCCTTTCCCGCAGGCTGCGAGAAATGTCAGCATAAGTTGGAATATATGTCTTGTATCACGAAGGCCCGACTACTCGTCGTCCTCTTTCTGTTTGCCGTATACTCTTGAGAGCGCGGCGTCAATCTCTGCTTCGGTATGATTTTCGCAGGCTACCAGCGGGCGGTTTGAATCTGGTACGATCTTCCCGCCCGCGCTCATCATTTTGCAGTCGATAAATTTTCCGTTGGCATCATATACGCTCAATACTGCATATAGTTTTCCGCACACGATACAGCCATGATGCTCGCCTCGAGTGGTGTTTTCACCGGTAGTTTGTTTCCCAGACATAATAGGTCTCCATTATTAAACTAAAGCTATATTGAGATTATTGAAATCGTGGTCGCCGATCTCGGCCAAGACAATAATACAATAAAATGGTCAACAGGTAATATACCTTAAAATGCTTTTCAGAAAGTTATTGATTATTTTCCATCTAATAAGGGAAGTAGATCCATCCCATCTCGGAGGAATCCATGGCTGAAACAAAGGTTACTATTTATGGGGCTTATTGGTGTCCGGATTGCCGCCGCTCGAAGAGGTTCCTAGGCGAGCAGTTCATCCCTTATCAATGGGTGGATATCGAAAAGGATAAAGCAGGTGAGGCCTTCGTCCTGGAGAAGAATAACGGGAGACGCATCATTCCCATGATCTTATTCGAAGATGGCTCGTTTCTGGTTGAGCCGTCGAACGCTGAATTAGCTCAAAAACTCGGACTTAAAACAGAAGCCAAGAAGATCTATTACGACCTCATTATCATCGGTGGTGGACCCGCGGGCCTGACCGCCGCCATCTACGCTGCGCGGGAGGGCTCGGATACGCTTTTGATCGAACGCTCTGGTCTGGGTGGGCAGGCAGGCATCACCGTGGGCCTCGATAACTTTCCCGGTTTCCCGGAGGGCATCGGCGGACAGGAATTTGCCGAACGCATCACCCAGCAGGCGCGTCGTTTCGGCGTGGAGATCCTGCAGGCGCAGGATGTAGAGAAGCTTATGATGGAGGAAGGCTACCAGGAAGTCTATACTTCAGATGGCAGGCATTACCATTCACGGGCTGTACTGATCGCTACCGGAGCGTCGTACCGCCGCCTGGAAGTTCCCGGTGAAGATGATTATATTGGAGCAGGCATACACTTCTGCGCCACGTGTGATGGTCCGTTTTACAAAGGGGCAAAGGAGATTGTGGTGGTCGGCGGAGGGAACTCCGCGGTGGAAGAAGGTTTACATTTGACCAACTTTGCCGAGAAAGTGACCCTGCTAGCGCGCGGCGATACACTGACCGCCAGCCAGTTTGCAACCGAAAAGGTGAAGGAACCTACTTCGCGCATCGAGGTGAAGTACAACACCGCGGTCGAATCATTCGAAGGCCAAGACTCTAAGCTGAAGGCGATCAAGACCCGTAATTTAAAGACCGGTGAAATAGAAGAACTTCACCCTGCAGCAGCTTTCATCTTCATAGGACAACAGCCGAATACCGGATTCCTGAAAGATTATTTGGAACTGGACAAGTACGGCTTCATTCGCACCGGGCATGATTTTGTGCATGAAAAAGGCGGCAGGAGTAAATTTGATGCATTGCCGTTTGAGACTAGCGTCCCCGGAGTGTTCGCCGCTGGCGATGTCCGTTTAGACAGCACCAAGCAGGTGGCATCGGCGGTTGGGGAGGGGGCGGCGGCAGCTATCGCGATACGGGATTATCTACGTAAAAATTAAACGAAATAGGACTGGCAATATCAGATTCGCCCTGGTGTAAATTATTATTTTTTATCAACCTGTACAGATTGAACAGACCAGGTTATTAAACCCGTGGCCTGGAATTACCGCCAGAGGAAGGATAACCTCTGGGTTCGATATTGGATTGACGAAATATTGAGTAAGTGGAACCGCCTTTATTAACATCAAGCAAGATTGTCTATCTGGAGCTCATGGATATAGGGATGTTGCAGGAATATTTATATCAAAATGATCAAGTTAATGGTTTTATGGCCTTATAAAAACGTTCTTGCTCTAAATTTCCCTTTTTAATTCGACCAATT
The DNA here is from genome assembly GCA_964585035.1 of uncultured Anaerolineaceae bacterium. GTDB lineage: Bacteria > Chloroflexota > Anaerolineae > Anaerolineales > Villigracilaceae > Fen-1038. The sequence continues at coordinate 15,859 of CAZPCR010000001.1, read as the reverse complement.
GGATTTCATTGCAAGTATATTGCGATTGACGATCTCCCAATTAAAAACAGTAAAATTTATCGTGCAGAGTTCTTCTTGTTTTTAAAGTTGGAAACTCGGTCAAAAATCGATCAATCCTTGGTTTCTCGCATCATCCAGACTGTGTATTTTAGAAACCTATCGGTGACGGGAAATGGATTTCGTTAAATAAGCGGCTCTTTGGGAGGCCATAAAAAGAAATCAGCAGACATGGAAAAGGCCGTTGGCAGTAAAAACAGCATAAAAGAAATACCGAGTTTAAAGCCGGGCCAGCCGCGCATGCATCTGGTCATTATACTGGTTCTAACCATTCTTTATCTGCTGGTAATCTATCCCCTCACAAATTTAATCGGTCCGGTTGCCTCCGCGTTGATCGCTGTGCCGGTTGCATTAGCAGGCTGGTATTTTGGCATCAAGAATGGGCTGATCGCAGGATTCCTGGGTATTGTTCTATCCAGCGGTTTCCTTACCATCCTTGATGGTGGTCTCTGGTTTCGTTGGATCGTAGATTTTTGGCCCGGTTATTTAATGGTCATCCTGGTGGGTTTTATAGCCGGCCGCGTGCATCAAGAGTTGACAGAGCACACATTTGCACTGGACGAATTGCGTTCTCATGAACGATATCTTGACCTGGTAAACCTGGCGACCCAGAACATCCTGGTCACCAAAAACCTTGATGATATCTATGATTATCTGGTTGCCAGCCTGGCCGACCTGTTCGGAGCTGATTACGCTCACTTCTTTAATTGGGATGCAAAAAAAGAATATGCAATGCTGGTGGCCTCGACGATATCACAGGAACGATCGCCTTCGAATGTCAAGCTGGATCTAAACGAAACAGGGCTGATCGTTTCTGTATTGGCAACTGGGAAGGCTCTTGTTTTAGATGATCTGCCGAACTCGGATTACATCATTAATCCGACCCGCGAAAAAAGGGATCTGCAACCAATCCGATCTGCGCTTTGTATTCCGCTAATTGCTGGCGAAAATAAGTTGGGCGCAATGGTCATTGCATACAAAACTCCTCACCAATTTAGCGCCAGGGAGATCAATTATGCAGAATTGGCTGGTAACCAGATCGCCTTGGCACTCCGTACCATCCGACAGGAATTTGAGATCCAAAAAAGGCTCAAGGAGGCTCATGCGCTTGCCAATATTGAGCATGTTTTGAGCGAAACCGAGCGGGTTGGAATCGGAACTGTGCTGCAACTCATTGTAGACTCCGCCATGGACTTGATTCCTGAAGTTGAGAATGCCGTTCTCCATATGGTGGATGAGGAAAATCAGATTCTTATCCCACGCGCAACAGCGGGATTTGAAAATGAACATAAACCACAACTAAATATGCGGCTTGGAGAGGGTATCGCAGGCCAGGTTATTGTTTCAGGAGAGGTTATCAATATTACGGATACCCTCGATGATCCCCGTTTTTTGAACCAGGATCTTCCAGTAAAATTCCGTTCTCTCATCGTAGCCCCAATTCAAAGCAACGAGCGCTGCTTTGGGACGATCAGCATCCAGAATAGAAAACCGAATGCATTCGCGCCTGAAGACGGTCAACTACTGGGCGCACTTGGGATTCAAGCTGTTATAGCCATTGAAAATGCAAATCTATTGCAAACAACACAACAGGACCTACGGGAGATCAACGCCCTCTATCAAGTAAGCCGGGGCCTGGCCGGTTCCCTGGACCCGGATCAACTCCTGAAAAACGTGGTTGACCTTTTGCAGAAAAATTTTGGTTATTACCACGTCCAGGTCTTTCTCATCGATTCGCAGCGCAATGATCTCAAAGCGCGCTATGGAAGTGGAAAAATCGGCGATTTTCTCAGGGAACAGGAATACCACCTGCCGGTGGGAACCGGCATCGTCGGTCATGTAGCCGAGACGGGCGAACCGTTTATGACGAACGATGTGGACCAGGTGGACTTTTTCATCCGTCATCCGCTGCTGCCTGAAACACAATCGAAACTGACGGTACCCATCAAAGTCGAGAACCAAGTCGTGGGAGTGCTGGATATCCAGCAAATCCCTCCCGATCACCTGACTTCGCGAGACATGCAGTTAATGACCTCCGTGGCCGACCAATTGGCAGTTGCATTGCAGAAGGCAAACCTTTATAGCGAGCTGCAATCGTCCCTGCAGCAGGAGAGACTCACGCACGATCAATTGGTCCAGAGCGAACGATTAGCAGTCATTGGACGATTGCTGGCGTCTGTTTCGCATGAATTGAACAACCCTCTACAGGCGATACAGAACGCCCTTTTCCTGGTCAAGGATGAAGAAGAATTGTCGGAGCAGGGACGTAACGACCTGGAAATTGTGCTGTCTGAAACCGAAAGGATGGCGGACATGATCAAAAGGCTGCGCGCCTTTTATCGACCATCCCAGATGGAAGATTTTCAGTACATCCAATTAAATAACATTACCCTGGATGTTTCCGCCCTGACTGCCAACCACATGCGTCAAAAAAATATTATCTTCGAGTTTGTCCCTGACCTGGAACTACCTGAGGTTCCCGGTATTCCGGACCAGATCCGACAAATCGTCCTGAACTTGTTTATGAATGCAGTGGAAGCGATGCAGTCGGGCGGCCATTTGACCGTACAAACCCTGCGTCTACCTGAAGAAGATAGAATCTTGTTCTCGGTTACAGATAGCGGCTCGGGCATCGCACCTGAAATCATTTCCCATATTTTCGAACCTTTTATTACGAACAAGGAAAACGGCACCGGTCTGGGTCTGACCATCACCGCGGATATCATCCGCAAGCATCATGGTGAAATTCAGGCCGAAAACAATCCTGGCGGCGGGGCTACCTTCAATGTCTGGCTCCCAAAGAAAAACAAGGAGTTGGAATAATAATCACGGGTAACATCCTGCTCATCGATGACGAAGCTGTATTGCGGCAAACCCTGGCCCGCATTCTCAAACGAGCCGGCTTCGAAGTCACAACCGCAGCCCGGGGACAGGAGGGGTTGGATTTTCTGTCAAAACAAAACTTTGACCTGGTGTACCTTGATATCCGCCTGCCCGATTTGAATGGGCTTGAAGTGCTGAAGATCATTAAAGCAAAATTCCCAGACCTGCCTGTCGTGCTCTTTACGGCGCAACCGGACTTGAACTCGGCGATCGGAGCGGTGCGGGAAGGAGCCGTTGATTATCTGCTCAAACCGCTTAAGCCGCAGGCGTTAATAGATCGTACACGGTCCATCCTTGCTTTGCAGGAGAAGGAACGCCGCAGGCATGAACTCCAATTGCAACTGGACGCATTGCAAACCGAACTAAAAAGCCTTGACTACGATGAAACCGTTCAATCCCCAGGCTCCAAAGTCATAGGCGACGGTGAACGATTCCTTATACGCGGCAAGTTGACACTGGATTTGCATACACGTCGTTTGATCATCGGTGAACGTGTCATTAACCTGCCGCCTGCCACCTTTGATTACCTGCTCGTCCTGGCACGCCGAGCTCCCAATGTAGTTGATTACAAAACCCTGGTTGCCGAAGCCCAGGGATACGAGGCGGATACGCGTGAGGCTCAGGAACTAGTCAAATGGCATGTCCATCACATACGGCAGGCCATCGAGCCGGATGTGCACCAGCCCATTTATCTGATCAATATGCGAGGGATAGGTTACCGACTCGTAGTTGATTGAATTTCCAAAAGTTAATCACCAAAAGGGGTGGAATCTATAATGGATCCAGGCAGTAAGAGGGTTTGTGAGTTGCCAACTTTCCCCAACTTTTTTCTCCTATAAGCAATCTATGCAACCCGGATTTTACGGGAAAATTAGAGCAATGATTATGAATGAGCCTGCTCTTTCCGTTAATGTACGTCAAGCTCGTGTATTGATAGTAGATGATCATCCGGGAACGGCTGCGACTCTGGCGCGTGCCATCTCTCAATTAGGCCCGGAGATCGATGTCATTTCAGCGACCAGCGGCAAGATAGCCCTGGAACAAGTCAGGGATGATGCCGTGGATCTGGTCATCACAGACATGATGATGCCCGAAATGAATGGGTTGGAGTTGATTGAAAAATTACAATCCCATCCGGGCGGGCGACCGGCTTACACCATCCTGATTACAGCTTATGATGTACCGGGGTTAAAAGAAAGCGCCAGGCGGTTAAAGGTTAATGAAACCATCATCAAGCCTTTCCGACCGGAACATCTTTGTCAAATTGTCAGTAAGGCACTCGAGGATTTTGGGCCCTCAAAACCATCCAAAAAGGTAACAGAATTAAAACAACCTTACAAGATACTGATCGCCGACGATATACAGGATAATTTATCACTCTTATCACGCTACCTGGTCAACGAAGGCTACGGATTCATCACTGCAAACAACGGGGTTAAAGCGCTCGAAATAACCCGGTCCGAAATGCCGGACTTGATCCTGCTTGACATAAACATGCCTGAAAAAGACGGCTTCGAAGTCCTAAAAGAGATCCGTTTGGATCCGGCGATCGAGCATATCCCAGTCATTATCCTTACCGCTGCCCGACCCGATCCGATTGATATACGGACCGGGCTGGAACTAGGCGCCGACGATTATGTGACCAAACCTTTCGACCGGCGTGAGTTGCTGGCCCGCATCCGCACAAAATTGCGCGCCAAGGAATCCGAGGGAAGGATCCGTCGCCGGAACCAAGAACTCAGCGTGCTTCCCGAAATCGGGAAGGAATTAAGCGCCCGCCTCGACATGGATGAGCTGATGGATATCATTCTGCGACGTTCGGTCGAAACGCTCGGTGCCATGCTGGGACAGGTGTTTATCCTCAATCCCGGTGGTCCGCTCCTTAAAGAATATCGCGTTCCCTCCTCTACATCCCCAGCTTTTGATATACAACTTCCGCCACTGGATGAGCTTCTTAATCAGGCAAAAGAGACACGCCAGGGAATGATCATCAATGATACACACGAGGATGCGCGTTGGCGGATTACGCCGGAGAATCAATCCGGATCCGCGATCACTGTTCCGCTGTTTGGCCGCCTGCATGTGATCGGAATCCTTGTCCTAGTCCATGAAAAAAAGGGATATTTCAATTCAGAACATCAACTCCTACTACAAGCCATCGCCAGCCAGGCAGCTATTGCGTTGGAAAACGTGATCTTGTACACCAGTATGACCCGGGAGCGCCAAAGGGTTGCTGCTATTTTTCAAAGGTCGGAGGATGCCATTCTGACCTTCGCGGCGGATGGAGTCCTTACGATGTTAAATCCGGCTGGTGAAAAACTATTTCACAACTATGAAATTAAACTTGGACAGCTGCTCAAGCGCGGCAGCGGATATGATGCTTTGAATGACCTCCTGGATGAAGCTTTCAGTTCCAGGAAGCCACATACCAGGGAAATTACATGGAGGGACAAACGTGTCTTCACGGCTCTGGTTACACCCATCGAAAATGACGGGTATGTAACCATGTTACATGATGTAACCCATTTCAAGGAACTGGATAAGGCAAAGGATGAATTTATTTCCACGGCCTCCCATGATTTAAAAACTCCAATATCTGTCATTCGGGGATATATGGAACTGCTCCCGCAGGTCGGGCCGCTCAATAAAAAGCAGATCGAGTATATCGAGTGTATCCATGCCGCCACCGAAACCATGAATGAGCTGGCAGGAAACATCCTGGAGCTTGCGAAGATGGCAACGGGCATGGAACTTCAACTAGAGCAACTGGATGCCTGTGACTTGTTGGAAAAAATTACAAACGAATTCCAGCCTCAGGCAAAAGCCAAAAAGCAGTCCCTCCTTTTTGAAAAAAGCGGGGCCATACCCAGGGTTGATGCCGATCACGTTCAGCTTGGGCGGGCCTTGCGAAACCTGGTGGGCAATGCCGTCAAATACACTCCTGTCAATGGCTCCATTAAATCCTTGATAGAAATCAAGGATGAATACTTGTGCATCCGTGTGGTCGATAACGGTTATGGCATTCCCGCCGAGGACCTGCCATTTATTTTTAACCGTTTTTATCGCGTCCACCACGAAGATACGAAGGACGATGAGAGCAATGGGCTTGGGCTCGCGATCGTTAAATCAATTGTCGAACAGCATAAAGGCACGATCAGTGTGGAAAGTGAACTGGGGGAGGGTTCATGTTTCACATTAACCCTGCCCCTGGTGCAGCAAGAGGCATCTGTCAAATTAATATCCGAACCCATAAAGAGCCATAAATAAAAAAGGATAAATATGGTTATTAAGAATTATTCGCAGGAAAAATCTCAAAGGGTGGGGGTTCTACTCACCTGGATCATAGTGGTTACCCTCGCGTTAAGCGGGTGCGGCGCGTCGAAACCCAATGTATACCGCGTCGGCATCCTGACCAGCAATCCAAGTTTTGTTGCGATTGGCGACGGCTTTAAAGCCAAAATGACCGAGTTAGGCTATATAGAAAACAAGAACATCACTTATATTGTGGAAAACCCGAAATCCGACCCGGCTGACGAACTAAGCTCGGCAAAGAAACTTGTGGATGAGAAGGTTGACTTGATATTTGCTTTTCCCGCTCCAGAAACTGAAGCGGCTCATACAGCGACCCAAGGGACAAACATTCAAGTGGTGTTTGCCTACGCCCAAGTAGAAGGGACCAATCTCGTGAAGAGTGTGCGAGAACCTGGAGGAAACATGACGGGTGTGCGCTACCCAGGGCCGGATATGGTGAGCAAACGATTGGAGCTCTTGCTTGAGATGGCGCCAACGGTTAAACGAGTCTGGATAGGCTATGACAAGAATGGCCCTAATTATCCCGCTGCGCTTGATGGTCTGCGCATGACGGCGACGTCCTTGGGCGTAACACTGATAGAAGCTCCCGTAACCACGGTCGAAGAACTCGGGTCAGATCTCACTGCGCGAGCTCAATCGGCTGATCTTGGTTTTGATGCGATCATTACCATGCCAGATGATTTTAATACCTCGTCTGCCGGTTTTGCGATGATAAGTAAGTTTGCAGCAGAGCACAATTTGCCGCTCGCTGGCGGTCTTGCCTTTATGGTAAAACAGGGCGCTCTTTTTGTGAATACTACCGATCTTACAAATGTGGGGCAACTGGCAGCACCCTCGGCCGACAAAATCCTCACAGGTATATCGGCTGGCACCATCCCGGTGGTCACCCCAGAGCAATATCTATTGATCAATAACCAAGTTGCTCAAAAACTGGAACTGACAGTACCGGATGGTCTACTAACTCAGGCGACCCAGGTCATTCACTAAATCGGTTTAGGACCGAAAAAGCCATTTCGTTATCCCTTATCAGACAAGCGCATTTTACGAAAAGGAAAATAGCATGTCTAATCAAAAGAACTCTCAGTGGAACCATCAAAAGGTGTGGGCATCACTCACATGTATTATTGTGATTGCCCTGTTATTAAGCGGGTGCAGCACTGTCCAACCAGCCAAGGTTTACCATGTGGGTATCCTGTCTGGCCTGCAAGCTTTCGCTCCCATAACCGATGGCTTTAAATCAAAAATGGCCGAACTAGGCTATGTTGAAGGAAAAAACATCATTTACGATGTTCAATCGACGGATGTCGACCTGGCTGCCTATAAGACCATCACCAAAAAATTTGTCGATGATAAAGTGGATATGATCATCGCGTTCCCCACCGAAGCAGCCATGGAAGCAAAAGCGGATACGCAGGGCACCAATATTCCGGTTGTTTTTTCCATGGCTTTCACCGATGTCACGGGAATAAATCTGATCGATAGTATTCGTGCTCCGGGTGGAAATATTACCGGTGTGCGTTTTCCCAGCGCAGATATTGCAGACAAACGTTTGGAAATTTTACATGAGATGGTTCCGAATGCGAAACGAATCTTTGTACCCTATCTCAAAGATTATCCGAATGTACCCGGACAATTGGGCGTAATTCGCCAACTCGCTTTCAGCGACAATTTCGAACTGGTTGAATATGGCGCCGCAAGCCCGGCAGATCTTCAAGCTAAACTTGACAGTTTAGTCACCCCAACTGGCGTTGGAATCGATGCGATTCTGATAATTGCCGAACCACTCGGAATCACACCGGCTTTTTACTCCGTCCTGGGCAAATTTGGTTATGACCACAATATACCGATAGGGGGCGCTTTAATGGATGCCGGTGGAGATTATCCATCAATCTTTGGACTGCTTCCAGATTCGAAGACTGTCGGCGAACAAACCGCACTCATTGCCGATAAGGTCCTAAAAGGCTCCTCAGCCGGTACCATCCCGGTGGTCACCTCAGAGAGTTATTTCCAAATCAATACCAAGGCTGCAAACTCATTTGGACTGACCGTGCCCGAAGGTTTATTGAAACAGGCGGACAGGGTTATTCAATAATTATATCCGTATCAAGAGAAGGCGATGAAGAGAAGCTGTAATTACCTTGTGCATTTCCCTAAACGGTTTAACGTTCCTTGGTCCAGCCACCACCTTGCACAAGACGGCTCAAATGTGGAGAAATGTTGGTATCTCCACACTAGTACACAGATGAGATTGGTATAAATTATGAAAACTAAAACTAATAATCCCCGGCCAGCACGAAGCCTGACGACTACGTTGGCGGTCACCTTTTTCGGTTTGAGTGCATTGGCGCTTTTAATTTCAGGCAGTCTGCAAATAGTTTTTAATATCCAATCCCAACAAGCCGCACTCTCCAGCAGGCAGCAACTCATCGCTCAAGGTGCCAGTAAAACCGTCAGCAGTTTTATTCTGGAGAAAATTAGCGGGTTGGAAACAGCGGTCGAATTTTCCAACCCTGTCTCGGCCAACCTGATAACACAAAAAAACATTATGGAGAGTTTGCTGGGTCTCGACCCGGCTTTCCGCCAGTTTGCCTTATTTAACAGCCGTGGATTGCAACTTGGTCAAGTTTCTCGTATTTCGGCTACATTGTCACACCAGTTCATCACCCTGTGGGGATCGAATATATCAGACCAGACCTCAAAAGGCGAGCAATTTATCAGCCCGGTCTACTTTGATGAAGCAACCAGCGAACCCTTGATAGCCATAGCCATACCTGTAAAAAATGACCTTGGTGATTTTCAAGGGACTATGATTGCTGAAGTGGACCTGAAGTTCATGTGGGATCTCGTAGACCAGCTCAAGATTGGCGAGACAGGCTATGCCTATGTGGTGGACAATAAGGGAACTTTAATCGCATTCCGAGATACCAGCCGTGTTCTGCAAGGGGAAAATTTACAGAAAATGGGTGAGGTAAATGAATTTGTCAATAATCCTGGTCAGTCAGCCGATAATACACCAGGGATTGCATCGTATACCGGCCTGCTTGGAACCCGCGTCGTGGGAACCTATGTCCCAGTGGGTACGCCGCAATGGGCTGTAGTCACTGAATTGCCATGGTTTGAGGCCTATCAAAGCGTAATTCAAAATATTGAGATTACCTTCACAATCCTGATCGTCTTGGGGATTTTGGCAGGTCTGGTGGGAGTTTATTTGGCCCGTCGCCTGGCGGTGCCTCTGGTCGATTTGACCAAGACGGCAACCCGCATTGCCGCAGGCGAGATGGAATTGCAGGCAACCCCAGGCGGAGTACAGGAAGTTGCCACTCTGGCCACGGCTTTCAACGCCATGACTGCCCAGCTGCATGATCTGATCGGTTCCCTGGAGCAGCGTGTGGCCGACCGCACCAAGGCCCTGACGACATCCACTGAAGTAAGCCGCCGCCTCTCGACCATTCTCGATCAGCGACAATTGGTGGTCGAAGTGGTGGAACAGGTGAAATCAGCCTTCAACTATTATCATGTTCATATATACCTGCTTGATGAAGCAAGCGGCGACCTGATCATGGCCGGTGGTACCGGTGAAGCCGGCCGGACCATGCTGGCCCGAAGCCATATGATCTCCAAAGGCAAAGGCCTGGTCGGCCGTGCTGCAGATACGAACACGCCTGTGCTCGTGTCGGATGTTTCCGAGGATCCAAAATGGCTGCCGAACCCGCTGTTACCTGAGACCAAATCTGAAGTTGCAGTGCCGATTGCACTGGGCGATCAGGTGCTGGGCGTTTTGGATGTGCAGCAGAACGTGACCGGCGGATTGAAGCAGGAAGACGTCGTTTTGCTGGAAGCTATTGCAAACCAGGTGGCTTCTGCCTTACGTAATGCCCGCTTATTCACCGAAGTCCAACAACGGGCAGAACGTGAAGCGTTGATCGTTTCCATCAGCCAGAAGATCCAGGGAACCACCACGGTCGATGGGGCTTTGAAAGTCGCAGTGCGGGAAATGGGTCGCGCATTGGGCACAAAAGCGAGTGTGCGATTGGCACAGTCTGACCCTGGGATGGAGAAAAAATGAATAATCAATTATTCCAGTTCCCCGCTAGTAAGGAGTCAAATCAACAGGACAACCGAAAAGGTTTCTTGTTGCGGTTGTCCCAGATGCGACTGCAGACACGACTGACATTGCTGGTTGTATTAGCGGCTATTCCGGTTTTTGCTTTGGGTGCCCTGCTCATCAATTTGCGTGGACGCGCGATCATCGAACAGCAATCCGTTGAACAATTGCGGTTGGCTAATAATTCGGTTGTCGGAAACACCTCTGACCAGTTGAAGTTTAGCCTCCAAATACTCGATCAATTGGCTCTTATGCCCGACATTGCCAGTATGAATCCCGTCCTTCAAACACCGGTGTTAAAAGCAATTACCACCGTAGATCCTGAATTTTATCTTGTGCATGTTATGGATCTAACCGGGAAGGATATTTCCCGCAGCGATAGTGTCGCGAACACAGATTACAAAGACCGTCTGTATTTTCAAATACCCTCAAGCGGCGGTCCGGCCACCTTTCAGACAGTAATGGGTAAAACCACTGGGAAACCTGCATTGACGATAGGTGTGGCTATTCGAGATCCACAAGGAAAGATCGTGGGGGTCGTGGGTCTGGCAAGCGAGCTGACTACAATTTCCGATTATGTACAAGCTAGTAAGCTTGGTAAAACGGGATACGCTTATGTCGTGGATAAGAACAATATCGTGATTGCACATCCCGATCCGAAATATACGGCTGCATTAACCGATATAAGTGCTTACCCGCCAGTGGCTTTGATGCGCCAGGGTAAGGTGGGACTTGTGGCCTTTAATGACTCCCAGGGTCACGCATGGCATGCCTACACATCTGTATTGGATAACGGCTGGGGGGTCATTGTTCAACAACAGGATGCTGACTATCTTCAGACGGCTACAACTTTTGGAAATATTTCCATGCTCGTACTGGCCGTGGGTATATTAATCCTGCTTATCATTATCTGGTTGGTGATACGTCAGGCCACGCGTCCTATTGCTCTTCTAACAAGAACTGCCGCGGCAATTGCCGATGGCGATCTGACCCAGGTGGTGACCGTAGGCGGTCAGGATGAAATTGGTGTATTGGCAAATACCTTCAACCGCATGACATCGCAATTACGAGATCTGATCGGATCTCTGGAGCAACGCGTAGCTGATCGCACCAAGGCTTTGGCTACGTCTTCCGAAGTCAGCCGCCGCCTCTCGACCATTCTTGATCTGCAACAATTGGTGGTTGAAGTGGTGGAGCAAGTGAAATTGGCTTTCAATTACTATCATGTGCATATTTACCTGCTGAATGAAGTTAGCAATGAGCTGGTCATGGCCGGCGGTACAGGCGAAGCCGGAAGACTCATGATGGCAAGCGGGCACAAAATCCCTAAAAGTAGAGGGCTGGTTGGCCGTGCCGCGAGTACGAACAAGGCCGTACTTGTACCAGACGTTTCAGTGGAGCCCCAGTGGCTACCGAACTCCCTGTTGTCTGAGACAAAATCCGAGGTGGCAATTCCAATAACTATTGGCGATCAAGTGTTGGGAGTCCTGGATGTGCAACACAACGTAAAAGACGGATTAAAGCAGGAAGACGTCGATCTATTGCAATCCATTGCAAACCAGGTGGCTGTCGCTGTCCGTAATGCCCGCTTTTATACTGAGGCCCAACAACGTGGCGAACGCGAAGCTTTGAAAGCATCCATCAATCAAAAGATACTGAGCGCTACCACAGTGGATGGTGCTTTACAGGTTACGGCACGTGAACTCGGACGTACTCTGGGTGTAAAAGATATCCGTGTAATCCTGCATGCGCCGGGTTGGGTATCCAGCCAGGAAAAACAGGGCAAACAGACCGAACAGTCAGCCGAATCGGCGCAAAATAACTTCAAAGAATCGGAACGGCTTAATAGCGCAAACCGCCAATTCGCTGGGGCACATACAAAGAATGAGGCTCTACAAACGGCAGCTCATATTCTCGAAAGTTCGACTTATCCGGCTTTGGTCCTTTCTGTAGATGATAACCATCTCGAAGTAGCAGGACTGACCGACGCCACCGCACAGGAAATCCTACAGATCCATAGAGCTGTAAATGACCTGGAAACGAGTTGGGACGAAGTGAAAAATTTATTAACCGGCGACCCGGTCGTAGTTGAACCATCGACAACCACCGATATTGGACAAAGATCCACCTTTGTTCTTTCAAGTCCATTAAGTGACTTCGCAAGAGAAATGGGTTACCAATCAGCTGCCTTCCTGCCAATCACGAGTAGTAACAAGTTGGTCGGAATTATTGCAATCGGCAGTATTAAACAAATACTCACAGGTGAGATGCTTCAACCTTATATCCATGTCGTCGATTTGTTAGGGACAACCCTTAATAAAATTTTAAAAGTAGAAGAAAAAGAGATACTGCCTTCAGAGCAGGAAGCATTGGCAATTATTAACCAGAATGAAAACGTCCCTTCCAAACGTGATAACCACAAGGACATGCTTTCTTAAAGATCTGTGTGTTAACCGTCGATCACCAACTGCATTCAAAAGCGGACAAAGGCTAATTTTATGGCTAAAACTCGAACACCAAAACAAAAAGAAGAGAACGAATTCCAGGATAAGATCCGGAAACGACTTACGGGCTTGTTTGGTGGAGGTGAAGAACCTCCTACATTTATGAGCATCCGTCAGGTTGAGGCGTTAAAGGAGCGCGTTAGCGAGCTGGAAGCGGAACTGGCTCAAGGGCAGCAAGCGGTGGTCGAGGTCAATACGACGATTAAGCCAAAGACGGATTCGACACTTTTAAACATAGCGCCAGGCGGATTGAATAATTACAAACCCGAAAATGAGGAACCGCAAGTTCAGGCGCCTGCACGTCTGCTTTCCCCTTCCTCTTCCCAGGACCTGGGCGACCAGCGTGAACCGGTAGTGTATGGTAGCCCGGTTTCGATTGAGGAAAAACCCAAACGCAATAACCTTAACATCTGGCGACTATTGGTGGAACCGGCTGCGACTATCAAGGATGATGTCGAGCGGCGACAGGCCAGCCTGGTTTCGGCCTTACTGCTCGTTCAGATATTGGCGATTTGCAGCGGACCATTCGCTCAAATATTTATCCTCCATGACCTCACCGGTGGACTCATTTTGGCCGGGATGGGCATAGGCTTCATAATCGCGTATATCTTTAGCCGCACCAAGAGTTACCGATTAGCCGTACCACTCCTGCTAGCTGCGCTCGCCGCGTGGCCAATTCTGAATATCGCCCTGGTTAAGAATTACAGCCAGGCGGGTCTCCAGGCTACTTTAATTTTTGATGTCTTGATAATAATTATCAGCAGTACATTTGCATCATACCGTACCACTATCTATTTGAGTGCAGCTAATTTTCTAGGAATTTTGTTGCTGCCCATAATCATTCCAGGTGTCCTGTTTGGAAATATTATTGTCCCGCTGAGTTTTAATGGCGTCGTTTCAGCCCTTATTTTGATCTTTACCCGGCATCGCAACCTGATGGAGAAAGACCGGTTGTTGGAAATATCGCAGGCCAACCGTGCATTGGAAACCAGTTATCATTCTCTTGATTCCCGCACACGGGAATTGCAATTAGCTTCTGAAGTGGGGAGGATAATCACCGAAAAGATTGCCAACTTGCACGAAATGCTGATCACAGCTGCAGAATTGATCTCTGCCCGATTCGGCCTGTACTATACACAGGTCTATCTCATCGATCCATCCGGAAAAAACTTGACCCTTCAAGCCGGAACCGGGAACGTCGGTCAGGAATTGCTGAGGATTGGGCACCATTTGGTAGTGGGCGCCGATTCCCTGTATGGCCGCGCCGTAAGTGAAAAACGCCCAATGATCATAACTGACACAAAAAACAATCCGGGCTTCCTTTCTAATCCTCTATTACCTAATACCCGATCCGAAATGGCGATCCCTTTAATGGCCGGCGAAAAGGTGGTGGGTGTACTCGATATGCAGAGCGAGCAACCCGGTGCGCTCAATGAAGCAAACCTACCGGCCCTTGACGCCCTGGCTAGACAACTAGCGATTGCCATCCAAAACGCCGCTCTGTTCACAGAGGCCGAACAAGCCCGTTCTGAAGTGGAAGCACAGATACATCACTTGACCGAAACGAGTTGGCAGGATTTCCTGGATGCGATTGATCGAGGGGAAAGCATGGGCTTTGCATTTGATCAGTCCAATATCCTTCGTCTTGATAGTAAAAGCTTATCCACGACACCTGCAGAGGGATTCAATGTACCCATATCAGTGACAGGGACAAAAATCGGTGAAATCCAATTGGGACAGGAACTTAATCGTACCTGGACAGCCAGTGAAACCGAGCTAATCGAAGGCGCTGCGACGCAATTGGCGCAACAAATCGAAAACCTGCGTCTGCTGGCTCAAGCCGAAAAATATCGGGCTGAAGCCGAGCAGGCAGTTCGCCGTTTGACCCGCGAAGGTTGGAATGATTATCTTAAGGTGGGAAGCCAAGAGACTACCGGTTTTGTATACGATCTCAATGAAGTCTCACCGCTGAATGAGAGTGTGGACGATAACCAGACAATTCACCGACCCTTGAATATCCGCGAAGAGATCATTGGCGAATTGTCCATTAATGACAGCAATCACTCCAAGGAAGACGCGAATGAACTTATTTCTGCAGTAGCCACACAGTTAAGCGGCCATATCGAAAACCTTCGCCTTTCCATGAGTAACATGAACCTGCTCAAATCGACCGAAGAGCGCGCCAAACGTGAACTAACTTTGCGCCAGGTCACCATTGCCTTGCGTGCGTCAACCAACCCGGCAACCATCATGCGGACCGCTGTGAGTGAAGTGGGTAATATCCTGGGACGCAAGACGATCGTTCGATTGTTAAACCCCGAACGGGCCCATCAGACTGAAGCCGTCGTAAAGAGTGAAAATGAAGCAGACACTCCTGCGAAAGAATCATCATGATGACTACAGCTGGAGGTAAAGAATGATTACAGTAGATAAAAAACTGAGAGACAACGGACAAAAACAGACCCCCGGGACGATTCAGACCAACCTGGATCTGTTGAAGTTGATCATGAATAACATCCCCCAGGCGGTGTTCTGGAAGGATTTGGACCTAGTCTATTTGGGTTGTAACCAGGCCTTTGCTGAAGATGCTGGTTTCTCCTCGCCCGAAGAAATCATCGGGAAAACCGATTTTGAAATGCCATGGAAGGATCAGGTCGAACTTTATCGCGCGGACGACCAACGGGTATTGGATAAAGGGGAACCGAAACTTAATTACGAAGAGCCTCAGACCACTCCCGATGGTTCAACGATCTGGTTAAGCACCACCAAGATTCCGGTGCATGAGAATGGCCGGGTTGTCGCGGTGTTGGGGATGTACGAAGATATCACCGAACGCAAGCAGGTTGAGCAGACGCTGCAGGAATCGGAAGCAAGGTATTCCGCCGTGGTCAACCAGGCAAACGATGGGGTAACAATCATCCAGGACAACCTGTGCCGGTTTGCGAACAAAGTCCTTGCGGATATGCTTGGATACACCCATGAAGAAGTGCAGGATACG